>NZ_JASATQ010000008.1:0-109753 GCF_038440415.1 Sphingomonas sp. OTU376
CGCCGCGGTAACCCCGCGGCCCCAACCCACCCCCAACCCCTCCCTTGCAGGGAGGGGAGCAAGAATGCTCAGACTTCCGCCCCTAAGCCGCCAGCGCGCGCGCTGCCATCATCCGCGTCGCCCGCTCGGTCGCCAGCCTGGTATCCCCCGCCAGCTTCTTCACTTCGCCCGCCACTACCGCGAAGCCGCGCCCGGCATCGCCGGCACGCGCCGCCTCGATCGTCGCGTTCAGCGCCAGCATGTTGGTCTGCGAGGCAATGTCGCTGATCGATCCGACGATCTCGGCCAGCTGCCCCATCGTCTCCTCGAGCGCCTGTTTCTGCTCGCCCAGCGCATCGCGCAGCGCCACCTGGTCGGTGATGTCCATCGCGAACTTCACGATCCGTTCGGGCCATCCGCGCGCGTCGAGAATGGGGTTGTAGGTCGCCTGCAGCCACACCGCGCTGCCATCCTTGGCGAGCCGCGGATAGACGCCGGAATCATAATGGCCGTTGCCGAGCTTGGCCCAGAAATCGGCATAGGCCTGCGAGCCGAGGATATCGGGCGCGCAGAAGATCCGGTGGTGCCGCCCGGCGATCTCCGGCAGCGTATAGCCCAGGGTCGCAAGGAACCGGTCGTTGGCCCACAGGATATTGCCCCGCAGGTCGAATTCGATGATCGCCTGCGAGCGCGAGATCGCCGCCCAGGCGGCCACCGCACGGCTCTGATCGGAAGAAAGAGATTGCACCATTGGCAATTCGGCTAGGGGCCGAAGGGCTAATTTTGGGTAACCAATTGCCCGGGGTTTCGCCAAAATGGGTGACTTGCAAACTTTGAAATATAGACGATCCGGTCGTCCGGGCGGGTTTCCGCGTACATTTATCCCGTGGACCGGCTCGCCCCCTTCGCCGCAGCGTGGAAGAACAGCGCCGAGATCAGCCAAAGCGCCGCGAACACCCCGCCGAACACCATCGCCTTGAACGGCCCGTCCGCCACGCGCGCGGTGTCGGGCGCAGTCGAGATCGCCAGCCCGAGCAGCGCCTGCATCACCGCCACGCCCAGCATCGCCCGCGCCATGCCGGCCGGGCGGAACCAGGCGGCAAAGGCGCCCACGCCTGCGGCCATCACCACCAGGAAATAGCCGATCCCCGTCCCGTCATCGCGGACAAACACCGCCCACACGCTCAGGAACGACGCAATCAGCGCGACGGCGGCACCGGCGCGATAGGCCCGGCTCGCGCTCGCCCGCTCGGCCAGTTCGTAGAGCAGCCCGACCCCGCCGATCATGATACCCGCCATCACGAAGCTGCCCGCTTCCCAATGCCATTCGTCGCTGATCTGCATCATCACCAGCGGCGTCAGCAACAGCGCCACCGCCACGCTCCAGCGGGCGATCCGCCAGCCATTCCAGGGGCCGGCACCGGCCAATTCCCGCGATCCCGTCATCTGCCTGCCTTCCACAATCCATCCTGCCCGCATCATGGCACGGATCGCCTGCGCCGTTGTGCAGAAGCCAAGGAGAAAGCGAGGATAGCCGGCTTGCGGCGTGTCCGCTTTCGCCGTCTACTGCGTCCGGAAGGGGATAGGCCGGCATGACCAGCAGATACGACGCGCTCATCATCGGCGGCGGCCATAACGGTCTGGTCTGCGCCTTCTACCTCGCCCGCGCCGGCCTCAAGGTCCGGGTGCTCGAGCGGCGCCACATCGTCGGCGGCGCGGCGGTGACCGAGGAATTCCACCCAGGCTTCCGCAATTCCACCGCCAGCTACACGGTCAGCCTGCTTCGCCCCAAGGTGATCGCGGACATGAAGCTCCACGCCCGGGGCTGGCGCGTGATCGAGCGACAGATCTCCAACTTCCTGCCGCATGACGGCGGCTATCTGAAGCTGGGCGGCGGCTTTGAGCGCACCCGCGCCGAATTCGCCCGCTTTTCCGCGAAGGATGCCGAGGCCTTTCCGCGCTACGAGGAAGCGCTGGAGCGCGTCGCCGAAGTGCTGCGCGACATGGCGCTCAAGACTCCGCCCAATGCCGGCGGCGGCATCCGCGCCCTGCTCGCCGCCGCCGCGCAGGGCCGCAAGCTCGCCGGCATGTCGCTGGAGGCCCAGCGCGACACGATGGACCTGTTCGTCAAGTCGGCGCGCGACTTCCTCGATAGCTGGTTCGAGAACGACTATATCAAGGCTGCGTTCGGCTTCGACGCGGTGGTCGGCAACTATGCCAGCCCCGACACGCCGGGCAGCGCCTATGTGCTGCTCCACCACGTCTTCGGCGAAGTGAACGGCAAGAAGGGCGCCTGGGGCCATTCGGTCGGCGGCATGGGCGCGATCACCCGGCTGATGGCGGAGGCGTGCGCCGAGGCCGGGGTCGAGATCAGCGTGGAAGCGCCGGTCGCGAAGCTGCTGGTGGATGGGGGCAAGGTCGCCGGCGTCCGGCTGGAGAGCGGCGAAGAGATCGCGGCCGGGGTGGTCGCCGCGAATGTCGGCCCGGCCCTGCTCTATCGCCAGCTCGTCGACCGCGCCGACATGCCCGCCGACTTCGCTCGCCGCATCGACCACTACAAGGCCGGCTCGGGCACCTTCCGGATGAACGTCGCGCTCTCCGAGCTGCCCGACTTCACCGTGCTTCCCGGCACCGGGGAGCATCACACCGCCGGCATCATGATCTGCCCGACGCTCGATTACATGGACCGCGCCTATACCAGCGCGAAGGCCAACGGCATGTCCGAAGAACCCATCGTCGAGATGACGATCCCAAGCACGGTGGACGACAGCCTTGCGCCGCCGGGCTGCCATGTCGCGGCGCTGTTCTGCCAGCAATTCGCCCCCGGCCTCGACTGGGACGCGCGCCGGGAAGACGCCGCCGACCGGATCATCGACACGGTCACCGCGCATGCTCCGAACTTCAAGGCATCGGTGATCGCGCGCCAGCTCCACTCCCCGCTCGATCTCGAACGCAAGTTCGGCCTGATCGGCGGGGACATCATGCACGGGCACATGTCGCTCGATCAGCTCTGGGCCGCGCGGCCGGTGCTGGGGCATGGCGATTATCGCGGACCTATCAGCGGCCTCTACATGTGCGGCGCCGGCACCCATCCCGGCGGCGGCGTCACCGGCGCGCCGGGGCACAATGCCGCGCACGAAATCCTGCGCGATCGCAGCCTGCTAGGCCGGCTGTTCGGCTGATCCCCGCCGCAACGCGAGGAAATAGAGCGGCACCGCCGTCAGCATCAGTCCGATGCTGAGCAGCACCGCCTCCAGCCCGGATCCCCACAGCACCCACAGCGCGAAGCCGAGCCCCAGCACCGCCACCGGCCGCGCCACATCCAGCCGGATCGCCGCCAGGCAGCCCCCGACATAGAGCCACAGCGTCGCCGCGGTGGTCAGCCGCAGCATGAAGTCGAGCAGGCCACCGGTGGAGCGGGTGGCATTGCTCAGCACCAGCAGCGAGGCCAGCGTGCTCGCCGCCAGCAGCACGCCCACCGGCACGTCGCGCTTGTTGGTCACGGCCACCCAGCGCGGCAGCAGTCCCGCCCGGCTCATTCCCAGCGGCACTTCTCCCTGCAGCAGCACCCAGCCGTTCAGGCAGCCGATCGCCGCCACCGCCGCGAACCCCGCCACTGCATAGCCTGCGGCGGCACCGCCATAATGCGCGACGAACAGCGCTATCGGCGCCTGGGCTTCGGCCACCGCCGCCACCCGCATGGCGAAGATGATGCCCGAGCAGATGACAAGGTAGAGCAGTGCCGTCAGCGCCAGCCCGGCCAGGGTCGCGCGCACCACGTTGCGCGCCGGATCGCGCACCCGCTCGGCGGCGACACTCGCCCCCTCGAAGCCGACCAGCGCGAAGAATGCCAGGGTAATTGCGGGCGTCAGCTGGCCCGCCGCGAAGGGCGCATGCGCCTCCGTGCCGAACTGCCTGCCGCCGGACAGCGCCAGCCCGGCAAGGATCGCCACGACGGCGATGAGGGGCAGCAGCTTGAGCGCGGTCGTCACCAGCTGGAAGTTTCCCGCCGCCCTGGCGCCCTGCAGGTTGAGCGCGGTGAGCAGCCAGATCAGCGCCACCGCCCAGAGCGCGCTCGACAGCGCGGTCGCGGTCATCGCCGGCCAGAATACGCCGAGATAGCGTATGGCGGTGAGCGCGATCACCGCATTGGCGCACCACACGCCCACCCAATAGGCCCAGCCGACGAGCACGCCAGGCAGCGGCCCCAGCGCGCGCGCGCAGATCGCCACCGCGCCGGGTTCCTCGGGCATCGCCCTGGCCAGCGCGGCGAGCACGGTAGCGAGCAATGCGGCAGCGGCGATCGCGCAGACCCAGGCCGCAACCCCGGTCCAGCCGAACGGGGCGAGCTGGGCGGGCAGCACGAAGATCCCCGATCCGATCATCCCGCCGACGACGAGCGCCGCCGCCGTCCAGAAGCCGAATGGTCGCTTGCCTTCGCCCATATGCCCGTCCCCCTCAGATGCCGCCGTCGACTGCCTCCAGCCCCTTGGCGGCCAGCCCCGCGATCAGGTCTTCCGCACAGGCATCGAGCACCCCCTGCTCGGTCGCCCGCACCACGAAATTCGCGCCGATCCTGCCGTCGCGGAAAAAGGGATAGCTGCCGATCGCCACGCCTTCATGCGCGCGTTCGGTAGCGGCCAGCATGTCGGCGATCTCGCTTTCCGCCGCCCAGGATCCGATCGTCCGCGACAGCACCGGGCGCCCGCCCTCCAGCGTGCCGGTCAGCGCGTCGAGCATGCCCGCGGTGATATGCGGCACGCCGGCCAGGATGAAGAGGTTGCCCACCCGGATGCCCGGCGCGCCGGACATGCGATTGGGGATCAGCTCGGCGCCCTCGGGCACCCGCGCCATGCGCAGCCGCGCATCGGTGATGCCGCCGCGCGTCTCGTAATAGCGCTCCAGCACCGCCCGCGCCTCGGGATGGATCACCACGCCGACGCCCAGGGCCACGGCAATCGCGTCGACGGTGATGTCATCATGCGTCGGCCCGATGCCGCCGGTGGTGAAGCAATAATCGTAGCGCTCGCGCAGCGCGTTCACGGCCTCGACGATGCGTTCCTGCACGTCCGGCACCACCCGCACCTCAGCCAGGCGGATGCCCTGCACGTTCAGCCAGGTCGCGATCTGGGCAATGTTCTTGTCCTGCGTGCGGCCCGAGAGAATCTCGTCGCCGATCACCACCAGCCCAGCCGTCCAGATGCGCTCTCCCATGGCACCGGCATAGCCGCATGCGGTGCCCGCGCCTAGCGTTTCTGCCTCTCGAAAAACCCGGCCGATCGGCCTATATGGCCCCGATGACCGAATATGTGACCGTTACTGCCGACATGCCGCAGGCCCGCGATGGCGCGATCAAGCTCCATGGCCCGGCGGGCTTCGAGGGCATGCGCCGCGCCGGCCGCCTCGGCGCCGAGATCCTCGATGCACTCGTCCCGCATGTCGTGCCCGGCGTCACCACCGCCGAGCTCGACGACATCGTCCGCCAGATGACGATCGCCGCCGGCGGCGTGCCCGCCACGCTCGGCTATCGCGGCTACACGCACAGCTGCTGCATCTCGAGCAACCATGTCGTCTGCCACGGCATCCCCAGCGAGAAGGCGCTCAAGGACGGCGACATCGTCAATATCGACGTGACGCCGATGCTGGACGGCTGGCACGGCGACACCAGCCGCATGTTCCTGGTCGGCGATGTCGGGATCAAGGCGCGCCGCCTGGTCGATGTGACCTATGAGTGCCTGATGCTCGGCCTCGAGCAGGCCAAGCCCGGCAATCATCTCGGCGACATCAGCCACGCGATCCAGCGCCATGCCGAGAAGCATCGCTACGGCGTCGTCCGCGATTTCTGCGGCCATGGCCTTGGCCAGGTCTTCCACGACGCGCCCGAGGTCGTCCATGTCGGCCGCCCCGGCACCGGTCCTGAACTGCGCCCCGGCATGTTCTTCACGGTCGAGCCGATGATCAATATCGGCCGCGCCGACGTGAAGCTGCTCGACGACGGCTGGACGGCGGTCACCCGCGACCGTTCGCTCTCGGCCCAGTTCGAGCATTCGATCGGCATCACCGAAACCGGCTGCGAGATCTTCACGAAGAGCCCCAAGGGCCTCGACCACCCGCCCTATTGAAGCGCGGGGAATGAGGGGCGGTCCGCACCGCCCCTCCCCTCATCTCACGACTTGTAGGGCCGGCCCGACTGGATCAGCCTCTGGCGGTTGGTGTTGCCCGGCACCGCAATGTGCGTCGCCGGGTCATATTCCCGGCCCGCGGCGGGGCTGCCCTGCGGCACCCAGATCTCGACGATCGTGTTGGTGTAGCTCTGCGGCAGGTAGCGGATGAAATAGCCGTCCGGGTGCTTGCTCCAGCGCCCGCTCGGCACGTCCTCGCTGCCCTCGCCCACGCCGGCCGCGCCGGCGAGCACCGCCACCCGCTCAAGATCGGCATAGCTGCCGCCCGAAGCCAGCATCCGCCGCAGGTCCGCCTCGGCGCGCAGCGCCTGGCGCACGCCGCTCGGCAGATTGTCGGCGATCGGCCCCTGGTTGAGCAGGTCGAGCGCGCTGCGGTTGAGCGAGGCGAGCTGGCGCGGAGTGAGCAGCTGTGCCGCCACCGCCTTGTGCTCGGTCGACAGATCCTCGAACTTCGCCCGCGCGATGATCGCCCAGAGCAAAGTCTGGATGATGTGCTGGTCGATCTCGGGATGGCTCACCGAATTGCGCACGATCGCCAGCACCACATCCTCGGCCGGTCCCTTGGGCGGCGCGTAAAGATAGCCGTCACCCCCGCCCGGACCGTGGGTGCCGGCCTTCAGGCAATAGCTCTGGTCGTGGAAGCTGTAATAGCCTGGCTGCAGCACGAACCCGCCGGCCGCCGTGCGCTGCAACTGCGAAAGCGGCTTCTTGGGCTCACGCGGCACGAAGCCGTCCTGGCTCGGATCGCCCCATTTCGCGTCCGGCAGGCTCGTCGTGATCGGCTCCTTCTGCAGGCTCGGCATGCTCACGCCGGCCTTCTTCACCAGCTTGCCGATGCTGCCGAACTGCGCCTGTGCCGGCGCCACGGAAAAGAGAAGTCCGGCCGCAACGGCCGCACCGAACATCATGCGGAGGTTCATGATCGGTTTTTCCTGCCCTGTTTCAAGGAAAGCGACCGCCCCTTTGGGGTCGCAGGACCGAATACCGGTTCGAACCGAAGCGGACCAGTCCTCACGCCCGCTTTTCTTTCGCAACTGCGGGGTAACCATCTAACCGCATGGAACGCGGACCAAATATTGTTTGACCTTTGCAACGACCCGCGCAACCAATTGGGGGCAATTCTTTGCACTGGGGGGGAATCATGAATATCGTTATTGGGATGATGCTGCTCGTGTCCGGCACGCAGGATGCGCCGCAGAGCGCACCGCAGACCACGCCTGCGGTGGTTACCGCCACGCCGGGGGGCTCGGCACCGATCGTCGCACGCCCGATCGAAACCGCCATCGCCGGCTCCACGGCCACGCTGGCCCCGAACACCGAAGTCACCGTCAGCATGAATGCCGAGCTGAACTCGAAGAAGTTCAAGAAGGAAGGCCACAAGTTCGACCTGAGCGTCGCGAACAATGTGATGATCGGCGACTTTGTGGTGATCCCGAAGGGCACGCCGGCCTTTGGCATCGTCACCTATCGCACCGGCAAGGGTGCGTTCGGCAAGTCGGCCAAGATGGAGTTCGACATCACTCATATCGAGCTCAACGGCAATCGCATCCCGCTCAAGGGCCATTTCCGCCAGGAGGGCCAGGGCAATACCGGCGCCGCGGTCGGTGCGGCGGTGGCGGTCGGCGTGTTCGGCGCCTTCGTCACCGGCAAGAGCGCGATCGTCGAGCAGGGCCGCGAGTACAAGGTGTTCACCACCGAGCCGCTCAACGTCCAGATCCCGGGCGGCGGCCCCGCCACCCGCTGATCCTGCCTTTTCAGGTTACGAGACGCCCCTGGAAGCCCGCGCTTCCGGGGGCGTTTCAATGCGGCAGCCTGCCCCAGCCTTCGAGCTGCTCCTCGGCGCCGGCCGCGTCCAGGTCACCCGCCTCGCTGTGAATCCAGCAGCATTTGCGCGCTTCGGGGTCGAGCGCGAGCAGGCCCTGCGCCATGATGACCAGCGGCCCTCGGGCGACGATCACGTCGCCACCCGGCACATCGCTTCCCCGCCGATGCAACTCGGCGGGCAGGTTCATCGGCATTGTCTGCATTTGGGTCACACCCCGGTACGCTCAAGCAGCGTACAACCCGCGACCAGCCTTGACGGTTCCCAAAAAGACCTGCCGGTCGCCCCGTTTCAGCCTCGCACCGAGCTGCTGCCCCCAAATCCGGCACCACGGGCCCCGCTGCTCAATTGATAGGCACTTGTTAAAGCTTTGCCCGGCGTGCATCCGAGGGAGCAAGCCGAGTCCCGCACTGGCACGAACCTTGCCAGACGCGCGGACAGGCAAGCCTCATGTGCCTCGGGGGAAACCGTGAAAAAGATCGAAGCGATCATCAAGCCGTTCAAGCTCGACGAAGTGAAGGAAGCGCTGCACGAAGTGGGCGTTTCCGGCATCACCGTCACCGAAGCCAAGGGCTTCGGCCGTCAGAAGGGCCATACCGAGCTCTATCGCGGCGCAGAATATGTCGTGGACTTCCTTCCCAAGGTGAAGCTCGAGGTCGTCGTGGAGGACTCGCTTGCCGATCGCGTGGTCGAGGCGGTTGCCGCCGCGGCGCAGACCGGCCGGATCGGCGACGGCAAGATCTTCGTGATCCCGGTGGAGACCGCGCTGCGCATCCGCACCGGCGAGCGCAACGAAAACGCGATTTGACGCGGCGCAACATAGCGTCGATGTAACACCCCTCTGGGGCAAGATTCTTTCCCGATTCGTCGGGTCAACGAAAGAGAGCGAAAGGGTTCAACAATGGCGAATTCGGCCAGCGACGTTCTGAAGATGGTGAAGGACAACGAGATCGAGTGGATCGATCTTCGTTTCACCGATCCCAAGGGCAAGTGGCAGCACCTCACCATGGTCGCCAAGGTGATCGGCGAGGACGAGCTGACCGACGGCCTGATGTTCGACGGTTCGTCGATCGAGGGCTGGAAGGCGATCAACGAGTCGGACATGATCCTGAAGCCGGATCTGGACGCCGTCTGGATCGATCCGTTCTCGGCCACCCCGATGCTGATCCTGGTCTGCGACATCGTCGAGCCCTCGACCGGCGAGCTCTATGCCCGTGACCCGCGCTCGACCGCGAAGCGCTCCGAGGCCTATCTCAAGTCGCTCGGCATCGGCGACACCGTCTATGTCGGTCCGGAAGCCGAGTTCTTCATGTTCGACGACGTGCGCTTCGAGAACAGCTACTCGACCTCGTACTACGCGATCGACGACATCGAGCTGCCGGGCAATTCGGGCAAGGAATATGAGGCCGGCAACCTCGGCCACCGTCCGCGCGCCAAGGGCGGCTACTTCCCGGTCGCGCCGGTCGACTCGGCCGTCGACATCCGCGGCGAGATGGTCGCCACCATGCTCGAAATGGGCCTGCCCTGCGACAAGCACCACCACGAAGTCGCCGCGGCGCAGCATGAGCTCGGCCTGACCTATGGCACGCTCGTCCAGACTGCCGACCGCATGCAGATCTACAAGTATGTCGTGCACCAGGTCGCCAACGCCTATGGCAAGACCGCGACCTTCATGCCGAAGCCGATCAAGGAAGATAACGGCTCGGGCATGCACACCCATATCTCGATCTGGGAAAAGGGTGCCAACACCTTCGCGGGCAACGGCTATGCCGGCCTGTCCGACGCGTGCCTCTACTTCATCGGCGGCGTCATCAAGCACGCCAAGGCGCTCAACGCCTTCACCAATCCGTCGACCAACAGCTACAAGCGCCTGGTCCCGGGCTATGAAGCTCCCGTGTTGCTCGCCTATTCGTCGCGCAACCGCTCGGCTTCGTGCCGCATCCCGTACGGTGCGGGCACCAAGGCGAAGCGCGTCGAGTTCCGCTTCCCGGATGCGCTGGCCAATCCGTATCTCTGCTACGCGGCGCTGCTGATGGCCGGCCTCGACGGCATCCAGAACAAGATCCACCCGGGCGACCCGATGGACAAGAACCTGTACGACCTGCCGCCGGCAGAGCTCGAGCAGGTCCCGACCGTCTGCGGTTCGCTCCGCGAAGCGCTGGACAGCCTGGAAGCCGATCAGGACTTCCTGCTCAAGGGCGACGTGTTCACCAAGGACCAGATCGCGGCGTATATCGACATCAAGCGCGGCGAAGTCGCTCGCTGGGAGATGACCCCGTCGCCGGTCGAGTACGACATGTACTATTCGGCCTGATCCCTACGGACAGACCAGAAGCGAAGCGCCCGGGCCGGAAGGTCCGGGCGTTTTCGTATCCGCTCGCCGCCGATTGCACGGAATTGGCCAAATAACCGCTTCCCCCGGCAGCACGCCTGTGATGAATCGAGGCATCCTTGGGGGTGGGCATGATGGTTCCGGCAATCTTGAAGCGCACTGTCCTGCTATGGGCCTTCGTGCTCGCGGCCTGCACGGTTCAGCTGGCACCCGCCTATGATCCGGCGCTGGTCCAGGGACTCGACCAGACCAACACCCAGGTGCTCACGCTCTTCGCCGAGCTGGAAACCGGCTCGCCGGCCTCGGAATTCCCCACTTATGCGCCGCGCTATGCCGCGCTGATCGGCCAGTTCGAATCCCTCCGCCAGCAGGCGATGACCCGTCAGATCCCGCCGCTCGCCAGGCGGCTTTCCGGGCTCAAACTCGTCGAGAAGCTCTGCAAGAGCGAAACCGATCCCACCGCCTGCGTGAACACTTCGCCGGCCAGCCTGGCGCAGATCCTGAGCACCTTCCGCCGGATGCGGGACACCCATAAGAGCGCCGGTCTCCAGCCCGATATCGTCGTCCTGTTCCGCGGCAACTATGATCCGGCGATCGCCCAGGCGCTCACCGTCGAGAACGCCTTGAAGCGCTAAGGGGGAAGCCATGAATAGTCAGGACATTCTGGGCAACATGGTCGCCGCGCTGAAGGGCGAACTGGGCCAGGGCTACTCGGTGATCAGCAATTTCGTGCAGAGTCAGGGCAATCTGCTTGCCAGGCAGGCCGAGAACATCGCCACCTCGCGCGCGACCGGATCGCTCAAGAACGACGACGAGCTCTTCGCGTTCTTCCTCCAGGGCCTTCAGCAGAATGCCGAGAACGCCGCGAAGTCGGTCGTCATGCTGTCGGCGCTGACGATCGAGCAGGCGTGGAACGCGATCGCCGGTGCGCTCTGGGGCGGTGTCCGCGCGATCCTGACCGGTGCCGGATTCCCCGCCAATCGCCTGCCGGAAACGCCGCCGATCAATCTCTGATCCACCGGCAGGCCGCAACGGCAACATGCATTTCCTGCAACCGCAAATCCGCGTGACGCTGCTTGGTTCGTCTTCGCAACGAGCGTAAATACTGCCTGCGGCAATCGCCGCACCTCGCCGCGTGCAAGCGGCATCGAAGGCATTCGAAATGCTCCCGACATCGCTGGTAATTCTCGCCCCGATCGGGGTGATCGTGCTTGCGTTTGCGTTGAATTCTTTCGGCATCAACCAGGAATATGAGCGCGGCGTCGTCTTCCGCCTCGGCCGGCTCCACGAGACCAAGGGGCCGGGCTGGTTCTGGCGCATCCCGCTGGCCGACCGCATCGTGAAGGTCGACCTGCGCACCCTCACCTGGGCGCTCGACACGCAGGAGACCGTCACCCGCGACGGCGTCGCGGTGCGCGTCAACGCGGTGCTCTGGTTCCGCGCAGCGCAGGCCGAACGCGTCGTCACCACCGTCGCCGACTGGCGCAGCGCCGTGATCCAGGCCGCCGAGACCGCGATGCGCGACGCGATCGGCCAGAGCGACCTCGACCGGATGCTCAAGGACCGCACCGCGATCAACCAGCGCCTGCTCGAGCTGCTCGCCCAGACCTGCGAGCGCTGGGGCGTCGCGATCGACGCGGTCGAGATCAAGGACCTCGACATCCCCTCCCAGATGCAGCGCGCGATCGCCAAGGAAGCCGAGGCGATCCGCGAGAAGCGCGCCCGCATCATCAAGGCCGAGGGCGAACAGGAAGCCGCCCGCACCCTCGCCGATGCCGCGAACGTCATCGCCGCCAGCCCGGGCGCGCTCGAGCTGCGCCGGCTGCAGACGCTCACCGAGATCGGCGTCGAGCATAATTCTACGATCGTCGCGATGTTCCCCACCGAACTGCTCGAGGCGGCGCGCAAGCTCGGCGCCGCCTGATCCGCCCGGCATGCAAAAAGGGGCGCCCGGTCTCCCGAGCGCCCCTCCCCCATGCGCCGCGCCTCAGAAGTCGTAGCGCAGCGAACCCGAGATCGTCCGCCCGTTGATCGCGCGGCCCGAGCCGATGCCGTTGGCCGGCACGGTGCTCTGCGAGATCTCGAAGAAGCCGATCTTGTCGAACAGGTTGTTCGCGTTGAGCATCAGCTGGACCCGCGGCAGCGGGCGCACCTGCAGGAACGCGTTGACCACGGTGAAGCCCGGCATCCGCAGCAGGTTGCTGTCCTGCGCATAGCTGCTGGTCAGGCCCACCACGTTCGCACCGACGGTGAAGTGCTTCGTCTCGAACTGCGGCGTCGCCTCGAAGGTCCAGGCCGGCTGGTGACGCGGTTCCTTGCCGGTCAGCGTCGAGTCGAGCTTGTCCTCGGTGATCTTCGCCTTGGTATAGGTCGCGCCCGCGGTGATGCTGAACGCACCCCGGCGGAAGCCGCCTTCCATCTCCAGGCCATAGGCCCGGTAGCTGCGGATGGTCTGGTTGGCCGAGCCGTTGAGCACATTGTGATCATCGGCATGCGCGAGGAATGCGGTGGCGTTGAAATTGGCGCCGCCCTTGCGGAACTTGAAGCCGCCTTCCAGCTGGCGAACCGCGTCATATTTGTCGCTGTCATTCGCTACACTGCCATCGGTCGTGCTCACCACCGGGGTGAACAGGATCTTGTCGGCATTGGCGCGGCCGCCCTTGCTGTAGCGGGCGAACAGCGAGAAGGGCTCGGCGACGCGGTAGTTGATGCCGGCCGAATAGCTCAGATAGCCATAGTCATAGTTCACCGGTGCGGGCTGGCTGAGCGGCAGCCAGGCGACGCTGCGCTCGGGCACGCTCAGCGTGCCGTCGCCATTGACGTCGTACGAGATCAGCCCGGTGCCGCGCCCGCCCAGATCGGCGCCGTAGAGGGATCCACGCACCTTGCCGATGTCGTAGCGCAGGCTGCCGCCGATCGCGACCTTGCCGACATGATAGTTCACCGAGCCATAGGGTGCGGTCACATCATACTTCACGTCGAAGATGCGGCGGAACTTGCTGCTGCGGCCCCGGCCATAGGCGTAGAAGCCGTCCTGGGTCTGCGCCACGCCGGCGGCGTTGAAGATGTTGACCATCGCGGTCTCGCCATTGCCGGCGACATCGACGTCGATCGCCGAGTGGAGCCACTCGGAATTGAGCGTCTGGATCGCCTTGTAGACGCCGGCGGTCATCGTCAGCTTGCCCTTGCCGACGCCCCAGACGCGGGTGGCACGCAGGTCGTTGGTGAAGTTGTCGAGCGAGCGGGCGCGGGTCTCGGCCATGTAATAGAGCGCGAGCAGGCCGTTGCCATTGGCGTTGGCCGGGACCAGCTGACCGGCCTTGGGGCCGGTGGCATAGCGCGCGGTCGCGCCGGCGCCGCCCTGCGATACGGCGAAGTTCGCCACCGTGTCCGCGCTATTGGCGAAGACGCGCAGGAAGTCGCCCGAGTTCTTCGAGAAGCGCGCCTTCTCGCTGATCGTCCAGCCGCCGAAGTCGAACTGGGCCTCGAGCCCGATCGACTTGGACTTGGGATGCATGCCGTCCTTCACCGGGAAGCGGTGCAGCTGGTTCTTGCCGTCCAGCGTCGTCACCGGGCTGATGTTCGGCGAGAGCACCGAGTCGCTGCGAATGTCGAAATTCGCCAGGTTGGCGATCACCGGATCGGCATCGGTGCCGGTCAGCTTGAAATAATAGGGTGCGAAGGTCGGCGAGCGATCGTCGAGATATTTCGCGTTCAGCCGGATATAGCCGTTGCTGAACTGGCGGGTGACGTTGAGCTTGATCTGGCCGCCGCGATAGCCGGTGAAGCCGATCTCACGCGGGCCCTCGCCCCAGCGATAGAAGCCGCCGACATGGAAGCGGAGATTCTCGCTGAGCTTCGCGCCATAGTCCGCATCGATGCGGTTCTCGCCATAGTCGAGCCCGCGGGTGACCTGCACCGCGCCGCCCGGCTGATCGCCGGTCTTCGAGATCAGGTTGATCAGGCCGCCCGGCGAGTCCGAGGCGAAGGTCGAGGCCGAGCCGCCGCGGATCGATTCCACCGCCGCCAGGTTGAAGTCCGCGCGCAGGAACACGTCGCCGCCGAAGTTGAAGAAGTCGCCGAACTCGAGCGCCGGCAGGCCGTCTTCCTGCAGCTGCATGTACTTGGAGCCGCCAGCCGCAAGCGGCAGGCCGCGCACGGTGTAGTTGGCATTGCCCTCGCCGATCGCGGATTCGACGCGCAGGCCGGGCATGGTGCGCAGGATATCGCCAAGCGGACGCGGCCCGAGCTTCTCGATCTCGCTCGCCTTGAGCGCGCTGGTCGAGGTCGCGCTGTCGAGCCGGTCACGCCCCTTGGCGACACCGGTCGAGAACACATCCTGCGTCGCAGGCTTGGCCGGCTTGGCCGCGTCGGTTTCCTTCGGCGCGGTCTCGGTCTGCGCCAGCGCAGGCGTAGCAGCACAGCTCGCCGCGAAGGCAAGCAACAGGTAACGTAATTTCACTTCGGCCCCTTCCCCATTAAATGCGCAATTCTTGTAATTTTGACTTTATAGAACCGATCCGGGACGAAGCTTCGTTCGGGGACATTTTTCGGAAACATTTGCCGTACTGCGCGGTACGCCGGGAGCGATTGATCGGGCCGGTTCCAGTGTGATAGCCCGCTGCATCACCCGGAGGTTTCCCCGCATGCGTCTATCCCGTCTCGCCGCCGCCGCGCTGCTGCTCGGCACGTCCGCGCTCGCCATGCCCGCCCTTGCCCAGACCAGCCCCGCCAAGCCGAAATATGGCAGCTGGGGCGTCGACTATGCGACGATGGACAAGAGCGTGAAGCCGGGCGACGACTTCTTCCGCTTCGCCGAAGGCAGCTGGCTGCGGGACGCGCCGATCGCGCCGGACAAGTCGCGCGCCGGCTATAATTACGACCTGCCCGACGAAACCGAGGTCGAGGTCCGCACCCTGGTCGAGGGTGCCGGCGCGCACCCCGCCGATCCGGTGATGCGCCAGGTCAGCGACTTCTACGCCGCGTGGATGGACGAGGCCGGGATCGAGGCGCGCGGCACCGCTCCGCTCAAGTCCCATCTCGGGCGGATTACGGCGGTGAAGGACCGCAAGGCGCTCAACCTGCTGATGGCCGAGCCGGGCTATGCCGCACCGATCGGCATCGGCATCTCGGCCGACGAGAAGAACCCGACCCAGTACACCGTGATGGCCGGCCAGGCGCGGCTCGGCCTGCCGACCCGCGACTATTACCTGCTCCAGGGCGAGAAGTACGACACGATCCGCAAGGCCTATCGCGCCTATGTCGTGAAGATCCAGCAGCTCGCCGGCATCGCGGATGCCGAGGCAAAGGCGGACGCCATCCTGGCGCTCGAGACCCGGCTGGCGCAGGACCAGTGGACGCCCGAGGCGCGCCGCGACCCGCAGAAAACCTATAACCCGATGACCCGCGCCCAGTTGGCGAAGCTCGCCCCCGAGTTCGACTGGGACGCGACGCTTGCGCATATGGGTCTGGCGAAGATGCCGACCGTGGTGGTGCGCGAGACGACCGCCGTCACCGCCGCCGGCAAGCGCATGGCCGATGTGCCGCTCGCCACCTGGAAGGACTGGCTCGCCTATCGCTTCGTCAGCGATCACGCCCAGTATCTGCCAAAGGCGTTCGACGACGCCCGCTTCGATTTCTACAGCCGCACGCTCAACGACGTGAAGGCCCAGTCCCCGCGCTGGAAGCGCGGCGTGCGGTTGCTTGACGGCAGCCTCGGCGAGGCGATCGGCAAGATCTACGCCGAGCGCCACTGGACCAGGGAAGCCGCCGCCCAGGCCAACGAGCTGGTCGAGGACCTGCGGGCCGCCTATGCCGACAAGATCAACGCCGCCAAATGGATGGACGAACCCACCCGCAAGGAAGCACTCGCCAAGCTCGCCGCCTTCGATCCGCGCCTGGGCGGGCCGGTCAAATATATCGATTATTCGTCGATGCCGGTCAGCCGGACCGATCCGCTGGCCAACAACCTTGCCTCGGAGCGGTTCGACTGGAACCTCCAGATGTCGCGCCTCGGCAAGCCGGTCGACCGCACGCTGTGGGACATGACGCCACAGACCGTGAACGCCTATTACGACCCGGTTCTCAACCAGGTGACCTTCCCGGCCGCGCAGCTCCAGCCGCCCTTCTTCGATCCGGCGGCGGACCCGGCGGTGAACTATGGCGAGACCGGCGCGACGATCGGCCATGAGATGGGCCACGGCTTCGACGACGAGGGCCGCCAATATGACGCGAGCGGCAGGCTGCGCGACTGGTGGACCAAGGAGTCGGCCGATCGCTACACCGCGCATGCCCAGGCGCTGGTCAAGCAGTTCGACAGCTACGAGCCGATCCCCGGCGTCCATATCAAGGGCCAGCTGACCCTGGGCGAGAATCTCGGCGACCTGGGCGGGCTCGAGGCGGCGTACGCCGCCTATCGCCGCTATGTCTCGCGCCACGGCGAACCGGCGGTGATCGACGGCTATACCGGCGACCAGCGCTTCTTCCTCGCCTATGCGCAGAGCTGGCAGGGCAAGGCGCGCGAGGGCGCGCTGCGGGCGCAACTGCTCTCCAACCCGCACAGCCCGGAGGAGTACCGGGTCAACGGCATCGTGCGGAACATGGACGAATGGTATGCCGCTTTCGGCGTGAAGCCCGGCGACAAGCTGTATTTGCCGCCCGAGGAACGGGTCCACGTCTGGTAAGCCAGCGGGACAAAAGGAAAAAGGGGCGCCGGGATCCGATCCCTGCGCCCCTTTTCTTTGCTCCGACCATACATGCCGATGAAATAAAACATTCAAACCGAAATGGCTTCATTTTCATCAAATAGATGAACGGTGCGTCAATTATATAATCCAGCTTGCAAATCCACTTCCGTGGAATAGTTTCGGCACCGCAACTTGATGAATGACGCTTCGAGTCTTTCGAACGACGAGAACCCATTTGAAAGTTGCAGATATTTGGCTGCTGCCTTGCGGATCCACGGATCCGTCATCTGCCGCCAGAGGGGAGGATCGCGGTGACCGAGAAGAACCGGTTCGACAGTCAGATCGTCGATTCCATCGACATGCATGCGCGCCTTTCCCTCGCTGCCCGCCCCGCCTGATCGCCCGCTTACCCCGCCCCAGACCAGCCCAGGAAGGAAGCTCCCATGGCATTTCCCACGGCAATCAACAGCCAGATCACCGACAGCGTCACCCAGGCGAACACCAAGGTGCTGGGCGACGCCCCGGCGATCGCGATGGGCAATCTGTTCGTCGCCACCTCGCAGGCGCTGTCCAACGCCGCGCACAACGCCACCACCGCCCAGCAGCAGAGCTGGGTCACCGCCCAGGCGGCTACGACGATGAGCGTGACCACGCTCTATTCGCTCGACACCGCCGAAGGCGTCGAACTGACGGATCTCCTCCACGCCCTTCGCCCGGCGGCCTGAACGCAGAAAGGAACAGGAAGATGGCATTCCCCACTTCGGTCAACGACCAGATCACCGACAGCGTTACCCAGGCCAACGTCAAGGTGCTCGGCGATGCGCCGGCCATCGCGCTCGGCAATCTCTACCAGGCGACGGCGCAGGCGCTGGCCAATGCCGCGCACAACGCCACCAACGCTCAGCAGCAGAACTATGTGACGGCGCAGGCCGCGACGACGATGGGCGTGGCAACGCTCTATTCGCTGGACACGACGACCAGCGGCATCGCGACGCACGACATCCTGTCGGCCTGAGCCGGGCACTGCGCCCAGGAGCACGATCATGAGCTCAACGTTGAACGCCCAGGTGGTCGATTCCGTCGCCGCCACCAGCACGCTCGTCGTCGGCCACGCGCCGGCCGGCGCGCAGGCGATGGTCGACCTCGCCGCCGCGCACGCGCTGGGCACGCTGCTCCACGGCGCGGTCCATCGCCACCAGCAATCGGCGATATCGGGTGCGGCGGCCGCCACCGCGGCCTGCACGCGCATCCTCGCCGCGCGCAGGGTCGTCGCGCCGGCACCCGTACCCCCGTCCCCTCCTGCCCCATCCGCCGCCCCGCGCGCCAGCAAGGAGGGCTGAACGATGGCCGCTGACGAAACCGAAGCCGAACCCCAGGCATCCACGATCGATCCCGCCATCCTCGACGCGATCCACCAGACCCAGAATGCCACGCTCGGGCCGCAGGTGCTGCTGGCGAGCGGTGCCGGGCGTGCCTATCAGTCGGTCGCCGCCTCCGCCGCGATCGCGGTGCAGGACGCGACCGACATGCTGCGCAACGTCTCCACCGTCTCCACCACCGCGATCGGCGTGGCGATGGCGCAGATGCTCGAGGGCGATGCCGGCGCGCGGGAAACGCTCGCCGCGGCGCAGGCCACGCTCGACACTGCGGTGCGGAGCTATGCGACGATCTGCGAAGCCGCCGCCACCGCGCTCAAGGGTTTTCCCAGCGCCTGAGGAGAAACCGGGATGACACTGATCGTCGCATCCAAGCCGGTCTTCCAGCCGGCGGGGCTGTCGCAGCCCGCTTTGCTCGTGCTGAGCTGCATCGATGGCGGCAATGAATGGCTCGCCCATGCGATCCAGGCGCCGCGCGTCTATGCGTTCGAGGACGAGATGGCGCTCGTCGTCGCCGCCCAGCAGGGGCTGCACGGCATGCCGCTGGTGCTGCTTCCAAAGCTCGGGCTGCTGGCCGGCGCGGCGCGGCTGATCGCGCTGTCCGCCGCCGACCTGCGGCTGCTGATGGCGGTGGAGGCAGGCAGCGAGGACGCGGCCACCACCGCCGCGGCGCAGACGCTGCTGGCGGGCGAGGCGCTGTACACCGCCGCCGATCTCGCAGCGGTCGATACGCTGCTCAAGTCGCTCGGCGTGGCGGGCGCCCCGCTGTTCCAGGCGCTGTCGCTGGGCGAGCGGATCGCGCTGCTCGACCTCAAGGCCCAGCTCGCCGCCGATGGCGCACCGGCCGCCGCGGCGCAGAAGGCCGCGGCCCGCTTCGCCATCGACTGGGCCTATGGCCCGGTCGAGTTCGTCGACTATCTGGGCGCGTTCCTCGCGCTCACCGCCGGCAGCTCCCCGCTGGGCGCCGACGATGCCCGCGCCGCGCTCGCCGCGGTGGCGCCGATGCTGTTCGATGCGCTCGACTGCCCGGCGGTCGCTGGCTTCGTCGCGCCGGAAGCCGTTGCCGGGGCGGTCGCCGGATGGATCCGCACCGGCCGCCGGATCGGCTTCCCCCGCCTGTCGCGCGGCGTCTGGCAGCTTGTCGTCCATGGCGGCTATCGCGGCGAGACCGGCACAGCGGGCCAGGCACTGGTCGATGCGCATCTCGATCAGGCCAAGGCGTTCCTGACCCGTGCCTCGCTCGATCGCGCCCGCCTTGCCCAGGATGGCGGCACGGCGCATTTCGCGGCGCGCGAGCCGGACCAGCCCGGCGAAGTCGGGCTGCAGCTCGATGCCACGGGCGCGATCACGCTCGAGCACTTCGCCCCGGCCTAGGCCGGCCCCAGGCAGCAGGAGACAGGCTATGAGCGACGACCTGATGGATGCCCATGCCGCGATCGCCAACGCGGTGGCGGAGGAAGCACTGGCAATATCGCGGACCGCCACCGTGACGCAGCCCGAGCCCGCGCCGGAAACGCTGGCCAGCGCCGCCCCGCCGGCCAGGGCAGCGCCCCGGCCCAAGGCCGCGGCAAAGCCCAGGACTGCCACCAAGCCAAAGCCGGCCCCGAAGAAATAAGCGCCCGGCTCCCTGTCGGAATACCGGGCGCTCCCCCTTTTACCCGTTAGCGCGTGCCCAGCTTCAGGCTCGCGGCGATGCCATAGATGCGCGGTTCGCCGGCGATGAAGGTCGGCATGCCCAGCGCGTCGCCGGTGTTGCCGGCGTCCTTGATGTACTTCTGGTTGAAGGCGTTGGTGACGAAGCCCTCGATCCGCCAGCGGCCATTGTCGGTCTCGAAGCCGAGCCGCGCATCGACCAGCGCATAGCTGCCCTGGACCTCGTCCTGCACCAGGTCGGGTACCAGGTTGTTCACCTGCAGCGCCGGCAGGTCGTTGTCGTCGTCGAAGAACACCTTGGACTGCCAGGTCAGGCTCGGGGTGAAGTCGATCTTCACCGGGCCGGCCGGCACCTTGAACTGCACCGCCACCGCGGCGCTGTGATCGGGCGACAGGCGGAAGCGGTTGCCCTCGCGCGCGCCGGCGCTGAAGCGGCTGTGGTTATAGGCATAGCTGCCGAACAGGTTGACCCAGTCGGCCGGGCGCCAGCTGACCTGCCCTTCGAAGCCATAGCTTTCGGCGCGGCCGGCATTGATCGTGACGAAGGTCGTGCCCTGCTGCTCGGTCGTCTGGAAGTTCGAGTAGCGATAATAGAACACCGAGCCGTCGATGAAGAGCGTGCGGTTGGCGAGCGCGGTCTTCACGCCGGCCTCATAGCTGTCCACCGTCTCGGACGGCAGCACGTTGAAGCGTGCCGCGCCGCCCGGGGCCGAAGGCGCGCCGACGGCCAGGATCTCGGGACGGCGGCCCCGCGCATAATTGGCGTAGATGTTCGCTTCGGGCGAAAGCTCGTACTTGGCGACCGCGCGCCAGGTGAAGCCGCTGTCATTGTGATCGGCGCTGTAGAGCTGGCCGTTGGTGCCGGTCGGCTGTGCCCCCAACCCGAACAGCGGCACCGGATAGAGCGCCGAGGTCGGGATGTTCGCCGCGCCGGGCGCCGCCAGCGCGCCGAGCAGCGCGGTGCGGGTCGCCGCCGGCTGGCCGAGCGCGCCGATGAACCCGCCCAGGATCGAGCGGCCGTTGCTCACCGCCGAGGAGAAGCCGGTGGTCTTCGCGTCATGGCTCCAGCGCAGGCCGGCACCCAGTTCCAGCCGCTCGGTGACGTTGAAACTGACATCGCCGAACAGGTCCCAGCTCTCGGTGCGTCCGTAGTTCGTCGTGGTTTCCTGATGCGCCGACTTGAGATTCGCCGCGATCGCCTGGGCCTGGGCGGTGGGCAGCGCCAAGCCGTACGCACCCGCCACACCCTGGAGCAGCTGGCCGGTAAAGGCGGTGTTCGAGAACAGCGCCAGCGGCGCCGGGTCGCTCGCCGCACGGCCCGGGATCGCGCCGCCGCCGTTCAGCGTGTTGGTCAGGCGGGCCAGGGCGACGCGCTCGTCGAACTGCGACGGCGCGCGCTGGAAGCCGTTCTCGCGGAAATAGGTGCCGCCGAAGAACGCCGTCATCCGGTCGTTCTTCCAGGTCAGGCGCAGCGTGCCCATGGTCTGGTCGCCCTGCGCGTCCTCGGCCGCGGTCAGCGCCGGCAGCGAGATGCCGTCGGCGTCGAAGATCTCGATGCCGGCGAACTCGCGGTACGATCCGATCGCGTTGAGCGAGAGGTTGGGCGAGAAGTCGTAATTGGCGATGCCGGTCACGCCCCACACGTCGCGGTCGAGACCCAGCGGCCGCCCGCGCTCGAAGCTCGACGGGCTGGCCAGCGCCGCGCCGCTGTTGCGCCCGCGATCGCCGATCACCGCGCCGGTGGTCGGGTTGGTGGGATTGTAGGCGATCGACTTGAACGAGGTGCCGGTCGCCTTGTCGTGCTGGTAGTTGCCGATCAGGTCGAAGGTGAGCGCGCCGGGCGCCCAGCGCAGCGATCCGCGCACCGCCTCGGACTTGATGCCGTTGAAATCGTCGCCGCCCAGCAGGTTGGTGACAAAGCCGTCGCGCTCCTTGATCCGGCTGGCGACGCGGATGGCGAGATCGTCGCTCAGCGGCAGGTTCACCGTCTGGTCGATGCGATAGCCGTTGAAGTTCGAGTATTGCCCATAGACATAGCCATAGGCGTTCTTCGGGTCGGCCTTGGCCTGGACCAGGTTGACCGCGCCGATCAGCGCGCCGCGGCCATAAAGGGTCGATTGCGGCCCCTTGGCGACTTCGACGCGCTCCATGTCGAACAGCTCGACATAGGAGCCGCGCGACTTGGAGATCGAAACGCCGTCCTGGAAGACCGAGACGCGCGGCTCGTTATAGGCCGCGCCCGAGTCCGAGGTGATGCCGCGCATCACGAAGCCGGGGTTGTTGGGCGACTGATTCTGCACGTCGAAGCCCGGGATGAACTGGCCAAGCCGGTCGAACTCGGTGATGCCCAGGTCGTCGAGGAACTGGCCCTGCAGCGCGGTCAGCGCGAACGGCACGTCCATCGGCTTCTGCTCGACCAGCTGCGCGGTGACGACGATCTCGCCGCCCTCGCTCTGCGTGGCCGCTTCCGGCTGCGCGGCTTCCTGCGCGGCCGCGTCGGTGGCGGCGAGCAGGGCAATCGGGCTTGCAAGCGCGAGCAGCGCGTAGCGGATGGACATGATGTGCTCCCTGTTGTTGCGGGAGCGTTCCCCTGCCCCCTGATCAGGGCCGATGGCCCGGGATCATGACAGCCATGTTGCGGCGCAACGAAATCTTACATTGTCCGATCACCCCGAAACGGTCGCGTTTCCGCGGCACGGAGCGAAATCGCGTCTCACCAGTTTAACAATAGCTTCTAAGGTGATGGCCATGCGTAGCTTATCGACCATCTCCGCCCTGCTTCTCGTCACCGCGTGCAGCAGCGGAGGTGGCGGCGGTAGTCCTGCGCCAACGCCCACGCCGACTCCGACCAATACCGCTCCCAGCTTCACCTCGGGCGCGACCGCGAGCGTGGTGGAGAACACCACCGCCGCCTATCAGGCGGCCGCGACCGATGCCGAGGGCAATCCGATCACCTTCACGATTGCGGGCGGCGCGGATGCCGCGCGCTTCGCGATCACCGCGGCCGGCGCGTTGAGCTTCGTCGCCGCCCCCAATTTCGAAGCACCGGCCGATGCGGATGCCGACAATGTCTACCAGGTCCAGCTCCGCGCCAGCGACGGAACGCTTTCGTCGACGCGGGACCTGGCCGTCACCGTCACCAACAGCCGCGAAGGCATTGCGGTGAAGCGGGTCGGCACCGGTTTCACCCAGCCGGTCATGGTCTCCGCGATTCCCAATGACAGCCGTGTGATCGTGACGGAGAAGGGCGGCGGCATCTGGCTGCTCGATCCGGCCACCGGCGCCAAGACGCTGCTCACCACGATCACCGGCCTGTCCACCGATGGCGAGCGCGGCCTGCTCGGCCTGGCGGTGCAGCCCCAGCTCAGCCAGGGCGTCCAGCCCCAGGCCGGCACCGCCACCGACGGCCCCTTCTTCATCCACCGCACGGTCACCGACGGCACGATCGTGATCTCGCGGATCGCCCGCAACGGCACGTCCTGGCCGCAGATCGACATCGTCAGCATCCCGCATCCAACCAACAACAATCACAATGGCGGCTGGCTCGGCTTCGGGCCGGACGGCAATCTTTATGTCGGGATCGGCGATGGCGGCGGCGGTGGCGATCCGTCGAACAACGCCCAGAACCCCAATTCACGGCTCGGCAAGATCCTGCGCATCGCGCCCAATCCCGATCCCTATGCGGGGGCCGCGCCCAGCTATTACATGCCGGCGCCGGGCAATCCCTATATCGCGGGCGGCGGTGATCCCTGGGTCTTCGCGATCGGCCTGCGCAACCCGTTCCGCAACAGCTTCGGTCCCGATGGCCGGCTCTATATCGGCGATGTCGGCGAAGGCGCGATCGAGGAAGTCAACGTCGCACGTCCCAACCAGCCCGGGCTCAATTTCGGCTGGAAGTTCCTGGAAGGCACCAACCCGTTCAGCGGCACCGCGCCCGCCGGGCTCACCGCGCCGGTCACCCAATATACGCACGGCTCCGGTCCCAAGCAGGGCGCGTCGATCATCGGCGGCTATGTCTATCGCGGGCCGGTTACGTCGCTCCAGGGCAGCTATGTCTTCGGCGATTTCGTCAGCGGCAATATCTGGACCGTGCCGGCCACCTCGCTCGTCCAGGGCCAGCTCTTCGCCAGCACCAATTACGAACGCCGCAATCTCGACTTCACCCCGGATGCCGGAACGATCAACAGCCTGTCCTCCTTTGGCGAGGATTCGGCCGGCAATCTCTATCTGGTCGATATCGGTGGCAGCATCTTCATGATCCAGCCCGGATAGGTTATTCTGCTCCCGCAATAAAATGGGAGGACTGCCATGAAGTCTCTGTCCCTCGTGTCGGGCATCGCCCTCGCCGCGCTTGCGCTGCCGCTTTCCCCGGCCTTCGCCCAGACCGGCACCCCGCCGCCGCAGGACGATCAGCAGGACCAGAGCCAGGATGCCGAGGTGCTGATCGTCACCGGCTCGATGCGCGTGCGCCAGGGCGGCGCGCAGGACATCAAGCATTTCCGTGCAGCCGCCGCCTCTGCCGGCCTGCCGCTTCCCGGAGGGCTCACGGTCGAGGGGCTGATGGGCGAGCACGACCTCACCCTTCCCAGCAGCGCCGCCTGCCGCCAGCTCTTCTGCATCGTCGCCGAATCGATGCCTGCCGCCCTGCCGCTGCGCGCGGACGACAAGCTGTTCGTCGGCGTCGGCTTCGCATCCAACCTCGATGCCAGCCAGTGGAAGCGCGAACCGCTCAATCTGGTGGCGGTGGTCGACCAGTCCGGCTCGATGAGCAACGAGCCGATCGAACTGGTCCGCCAGAGCCTGCTCAAGATCCTCGGCCAGATGCGGGCCGGCGACCGGATGTCGATCATCCTCTATGGAAACGATGCGCATGTGCACCTGAAGCCGCTCGATTTCGCCGGCAACCGCGATCGCATCGCAGCCGCGATCCGCGCGATCGACATCGACGGCGCGACCAACATGGAATCGGGCCTGCGTCTCGGCTATGATACCGCCATCGCCGACGCGCCCGGCTTCAAGGGCAACACCCGCGTGATGCTGTTCACCGACGAGCAGCCCAATGTCGGCGCCTCCGACGCCGAAAGCTTCATGGGCATGGCCGAGGCAGCCTCGCACAAGGGCATCGGCCTCACCACGATCGGCGTCGGCGTGCAGTTCGATGCCGCGCTTGCCACCAGGGTGTCGAGCACCCGCGGCGGCAACCTGTTCTTCATCGCGGACGCCGCCGAAGTCGCCAGCGTGTTCGACAAGCAGCTCGATACGATGGGCAGCGAAGTCGCGCACGATCTGGCGCTCACGCTCAAACCAGCCGCCGGCTACCGGATCTCGGGCGTGTTCGGCGTCCCCGCCGATGTGATGGAGGAAACCGCCGAGGGCACGATCACCGTCCGCGTGCCCACCGTATTCCTCAGCACCAATGGCGGCGGCATCTTCGCCACGCTGGCCAAGGCATCGGACCGCCGGGATCTTCCCGTCGCCCAGCTCGCGGCCGGCACGCCGGTGCTCGATGTGTCGGTGAGCTGGAAGGACGCCAAGACCGGCGCGCCCGGCACCGACCGTGCCGCCGCCCTGGCGCCGGCAAGCAAGGCCAGCGTGGCGCTCCAGTCGGCACACCTGCTGGTCGACGAGTTCCTTGCGGTGCGTGACGCCTCGGTCGCCTATCACAAGGAGGAGAACCCCAAGGCCGCCTTCGCCCTGCTCGACGGGCTGGCCGGCCGCATCGAGGCGGCATCGCTGCCCGGCATGGACGACGAGACCAAGCTGGTCGGCAATATGCGCGCCCAGGCCGCCTTCTATTCCGGCTATGGCGGCGAGCTGCCCAAGGCGATGCGCCACCTTGCCGTGGTCGGCCGCTGGGAAGTCACCGGCGCGACCGGCTTCGAGGACATCCATCGCGGCGACCGGATGGAATTCACCAAGAAAATGGAGCTGCTCACCTATCGCAAGGCGAGCGGATTCGAGTCCCCCGACGAGACCGAAGACTATGAGATCAACGAGAAGCAGGTGCATCTCGTCGATTCCAAGCTGGTGATGAACTACCGCCCGAACGGCGACAAGATGGTCATGTCGCTCTCGGACAATGACGGCCGCGCCTATATCTGGCTCCGCCGCATGGATTGAACAGGCGCCGGGCCGGTTGCGGCTTGCAACCGGCCTCCCGCCCCGCCATCTCCATACCACAAGTTCGAATCGGAGAGGCGAGAGTGATGCGCAGCTATCTGAAGCAGTTCATCGGTGGCGAATGGGTCGATAGCGTCGGCGGTACCCGCCACGAAGTCATCAACCCGGCGACCGAGGAAGCGGTCACCGAGATCACGCTCGGCTCCGAAGCCGATGTCGACAAGGCGGTCGCCGCCGCGCGCACGGCGTTCGAGAGCTTCTCGCGCACCAGCGTCGAGGAACGCATCGCGCTGATCGAGGCGATCCTGGTCGAGTACAAGAAGCGCGCCGGCGACATGGCCGAGGCGATCAGCCTCGAGATGGGCGCTCCGATCAGCCTGGCCAGGACCGCGCAGGTCGGCTCGGGCCTCGGCCATTTCATGTCCGCCGCCAATGCGCTCAGGGAATTCCAGTTCGAGGAGCAGATCGGCAACTCGCTGGTGGTCCATGAACCCATTGGCGTCGTGGCGATGATCACCCCGTGGAACTGGCCGCTCAACCAGATCGTCTCCAAGGTCGCCCCCGCGCTCGCCGCCGGCTGTTGTATGGTGCTCAAGCCCTCGGAAGAGGCGCCCGGCTGCGCGATGATCTTCGCCGAAGTGCTTGCCGCCGCCGGCGTGCCCGCGGGCGTGTTCAACCTCGTGAACGGCGACGGCCCCGGCGTCGGCACCGCGCTCAGCCGCCACAAGGGCGTCGACATGGTGAGCTTCACCGGCTCCACCCGCGCCGGCGTGCTGGTCGCCAAGAATGCCGCCGAGACCGTGAAGCGCGTCCATCAGGAGCTGGGCGGCAAGTCGCCCTCGCTGATGCTCGAGGGCGCCGACATGGGCCGCGCGGTCCAGACCACCCTGTTCAGCGTGCTGCTCAATTCGGGCCAGAGCTGCATCGCGCCCACCCGCCTGCTCGTCCCTGCCGGGCTGCAGGACCAGGTCGCCGCCGTCGCGACCGAAGTGATGAAGGCCACCCACACCGGCGATCCGGCCGAGGAAGGCCGCCATATCGGCCCGCTGGTCAACAAGACCCAGTGGGAGAAGGTCCAGGGCCTGATCGCCAAGGGCATGGAGGAAGGCGCGAAGCTCGAGGCCGGCGGCCCCGGCCGCCCCGACGGCGTCGAGACCGGCTATTTCGTCCGCCCGACCCTGTTCTCCGGCGTCACCAACGAGATGACGATCGCCCGCGAGGAGATCTTCGGACCCGTCGTCACGATCATCCCCTATGCGGATGAGGAAGACGCCGTCCGCATCGCCAACGACACCGATTACGGCCTGTCCGCGGTGGTGTTCGGCAGCGGCGAGGCGGTCCGGCGCGTCGCTCCGCGGCTGCGCGCCGGCATGGTCTATGTGAATGGTGGCCAGCCCGATCCCAACCTGCCCTTCGGCGGCTACAAGCAGTCGGGCAATGGCCGCGAGCACGGCAAGTTCGGCCTGGCCGAGTTCCTGGAAGTGAAGGCCGTGGTGGGCGCGCTCGCCTGATGCGGACCGCCCTGTTCCTCGCCGCCCTGCTCGCGCCGTCGCTGGCGATGGCGCAGCAGGCGGGCGACCAGTTCCAGCTCGTCCGCACCACCGAGACCCAGCAGCGCAGCGCCGGCGCGATGAGCAGCTCGCGCAACAGCGATGCGCTGGTCGAGCGCGTGGTCTCGGTCACGCCCGCCGGGGTCGAGCTCGAATACAGCCTGCCGCCGGGCAGCCGCTCCGCCGACTGGACCTTCCCGCTGCGCGTCTTCCAGCCGCAGTCCGGCCCGCTCCAGCTCCGCAACCGCGCCGAGCTGGAAACGCGCATCGACAGCTGGCTCAAGGGCGCGAACCTGACGCGCGCCGCCTGTGGCCGCTGGGTCGCCGGCTGGAACAGCTTCCGCATCGAGTGCGACCCCGAGGCCGCGCTGCGCACCGTCGAGGCCTTCGCGATCGGCCAGATCAGGCTCGCCGACGGCGCGCCCTATGCCGATGCCCAGGCCCAGCGCCCGGTGCCGCTCAAGGCGAAGCCCGACGGCAAGGGCTTCACCGCCGAGCTGGCGATCGATCCCGCGCGCCTCCGCGACGATCTGGCCAAGGGCGATGTCGCCCTGGCCGAGCTCAACGGCCAGAAGCTGACCCTGGAGGCCGCCCGCAAGGCGCGTGCCGCCGACCAGGTCTCGGGCACGATCAAGGTGACAATCGACACCGCCGGCGACGTCCGCCGCCGCGCGAGGGTCGTCACCCAGACGATCACCCGGGGCGGCCAGAGCGAAACCCGCACCACCACCGAGATCGTCGAGCGCCGTCCGATCAAGCAGCGCGTCGATCCGAACAGCATCTGACCGCCTTCCCTCCCCGCCCGGGGAGGGAAGCACTACGGCACCAGCACCGTCGATCCGGTCGTCTTGCCCGCTTCCAGCGCGCGGTGGGCATCTGCGGCATCCTCCAGCGCGAACCGCTGGCCGATGTCCGCGCGCACCGCGCCGCTCCGCAGCATCTGGAACAGCCGCGCGCTGCCCAGCGCCCGCTCCTCGGGCGTCACATAATAATCGAACATCGTCGGCCGGGTGACATAGAGTGATCCGGCGCGCGCCAGCGATCCCAGCGCCACACCCTCCACCGGGCCGCTGGCATTGCCGAAGCTCACCACCAGCCCGCGCCGCCGCACGCTGGCGAGCGAGCCTTCCCAGGTCGCCTTGCCGACGCCGTCGAGCACCACTTCCACGCCCGCGCCGCCGGTGATACCGCGCACCCATTCGGCCACGCCGTCGCCGCGCGAGACCAGCACATGGTCCGCGCCCGCCGCCTCGGCCAGCGCCACCTTCTCCTGCGAACCCACCGTCGCCAGCACGGTCGCGCCGATCGCCTTAAGCCAGCGCACCGCGATCTGGCCGACGCCGCCGGCCGCGGCATGGACCAGCACATGCCAGCCCGGCTCCACCCGGGCGCAGCGCTCGACCAGGAACTCCACCGTGCCGCCCTTGAGCAAAGCCGCCGCCGCGGTCTCGTCGCTGATGTCGTCGGGCAGCGCGAACAGGTTCGCCGCCGGCAGGTTGCGCGCCGTCGAATAGGCGCCGAGCCCGGGCCCGAAGGTCGCCACGCGATCCCCGACGGAGAAATCGGTCACGCCCTCGCCCACCGCCTCGATCACGCCCGCCGCCTCGCCGCCCAGCCCGCTCGGCAGCGGCACCGGGTAGAGGCCCGAGCGGAAATAGGTGTCGATGAAGTTCAGCCCCACCGCGGTGTTGCGCATCCGCACTTCGCCCGGCGCGGGGGGCGCCAGTTCGACATCCACCCACTGGATGACCTCGGGCCCGCCGGTCCGTTCGATCCGTGCCATCCGTTCCATCACGCGACTCCTTTAATGTACCGGCCACACCCATAGGATCAGCGGCGTGCCGACCACCAGCACGATCACCGAGAGCGGCGCCCCCAGCCGCGCATAATCGCCGAACCGGTATCCGCCCGGACCCATCACCAGCGTGTTGCACTGGTGGCCGATCGGGGTGAGGAAATCGCAGCCCGCGCCCACCGCCGTCGCCATCAGGAACGCTTCGGGCCGGTAGCCGAGCTCGCTGGCGAAGGTCGCGGCGATCGGCGCCATCACCAGCACGGTCGCCGCATTGTTGAGGAACGGCGTCACCGCCATCGCCGCCGCCAGGATCAGCGCCACCGCGCCCCAGGGCGGCAGCGTCGCGGCGAACTGCCCCAGCCAGTCGCCGATGATCTGGCTGGCGCCGGTTGTCCGCAGCGAATCCGATACCGGGATCAGCGCGCCGAGCATCACCAGGATCGGCCACTCGATATGGTCATAGGCCTCGCGCACCGGCAGCGCGCCGCTCAGGATCGTCAGCCCCGCCGCCGCGAAGAACGCCACCGCCACCGGCACATAGCCCAAAGCCGTCGCCAGCATCGCCGCGCCCAGGATCGCGATCGGCAGCAGCCCCTTGCGCGCGCTGCCCAGCCGCAGGGTGCGCTGTGCCAGCGGCAGGCAGCCCAGCTCGCCCAGCCGCTCGAACAGCAGGTCGAGCGGCCCCTGCAGCACGATCACATCGCCCGGCTCGAGCATCACGTCGCCCAGCCGCCGCGCCAGCCGGTCACCGCGGCGCGACACCGCGATCAGGTTCACCCCGAAGCGCTCGTGCAGCCCCAGCCGTCCGGCGGTCCGCCCGATCAGCGGGCTCTCGGTACCGATAACCGCCTCGATCACCCCGACTTCGCTGCTCGCCCCGTCGGGTGCCTCGCGATGCGCCCCTTCCAGTTCCAACCGGTCGCTGGCGATCACCCGCTCCAGGCTGTCGGGCGATCCGGCGAGGATCAGCACGTCCTCGGGCTTGAGCACCGCGTCCGGAAACGGCGTCGAGCGGATGCCCGCGCGCAGGATCGCGGTGACCATCACCTCGCCGTCGTGCCGCTCGCGGAACGCCGCCACGGTCTCGTCCACCGCCGGCGATCCGGCGGGGATCTCCGCCTCGGTCACATAGTCCTGGATGTCGATCGCCTCGCCCAGGGTCGGCGCCGCCCGGCGGTCGCGCGGCAGCAGCCGGTAGCCGAAGCGCAGGAACACCAGCCCGACCACGGTCAGCCCCAACCCCACCGGGGCATAGTCGAACATGCCGAAGGGCTGGCCGGTCATCTCCTCGCGCACCCGGCTGACGATGATGTTGGGCGAGGTGCCGATCAGCGTGATCAGCCCGCCGAGCAGCGAAGCGAAGCTCATCGGCATCAGATAGGCCGCCGGCGACACCCCGGCCTTCTTGCTCATCTGCAGCGCCACCGGGATCATCATCGCCAGCGCGCCGATATTCTTGACCAGTGCCGAGGCGAAGCCAACCGAGGCGCTGAGCAGCAGCAGTTGCGAACGGACATGGGTGACCCGCTTCTGCAGCACCAGCATCGCCCGCTCGATCACCCCGGAGCGCTGCACCGCGCCCGACAGCACCAGCGCGCTCGCCACGATGATCACGATGTCGTCGGAAAAGCCGGTAAATGCCTGTTTCGGGCTGACGATGCCCAGCGCCAGCGCCGCGAGCAGCGCGATCACCGCAACCATGTCGTAGCGGAATTTTCCCCAGATGAAGAGCAGCATCATGCCGGCGAGCACGCCGACGGAGAGCAATTGGGGCGTGTTCATCGCATGGGAGAACGCCACGCGATGGTTTCGGGTCCGTGCCTTCTTCTCCCCTCCCTGAAAGGGAGGGGTCGGGGGTGGGTGGATGTACGCACTACGAAGCCGGCAAGGCTCACCCAGGCGGTATCGCCAGGACCCTACCCACCCCTAGCCCCTCCCTTTCAGGGAGGGGAAGGAAATCAGTGCACCGTCCCCACGGCCCTGCCCACCGACATCAGCACGATCAGCCGCTCGATCTGGCGCCAGCGACAGAAGTGGATGTGGTTGCCAAGGTCGCGGCTGCGATCGGCACGCGCGGCTGCCTCGCTGCCGGCACGCTCGCCGAAGCAGGCAATGAGTTCATTGGCGTCGGCGATTTCGCGGCGATCACCGAGATAGGGCATCATATCCATGCGCGCGAGAGACTCACGACGCGTGCCAACTTCCTGCGATTCAACAGTTTCCGCGCCACACGAGAGTCAATTCGCGGTAACCATCCCGGAATCGCCGTGCCGCGTGCCCCGGCATGGCACAGGTAGCGTCCCGGCCCGGGACGTGGCAGACAGGACCGCATGACCAAGACCCCTTCCAAGACGCCGATGGCCGGCGGCTTCCTGCTCGCGCTCAGCCTGCTCGTCGGCGTGTTCGCCGGCATCGCTAAGGGCGAGGCCTCGTTCGGCTTCGTGATCGGGCTCGGCGTAGGGCTGGCGCTGCTGATCGCGATATGGGTCGTCGATCGCGTGCGCGTGGGGCGGTAAGGTCAGCTGCTTTCCTTTTCCCGGCGAAGGCCGGGGAAAGCATATCAAGGCGCCGCCGCCTAAACCGCCCGCCCCAGCCAGGCGACCCGCCCCACAATCTCCACCGCCCGCGCCGGCACCACCCGGTCGCCCCAATCCGGATTGTCCGAGATCACCTCGATCCCGCCGACGCTCACCCGCAGCCGCTTGACCATCAGTTCGCCGTCGAGCCGGATCACGAACACCCCGCCGCGCCCTTCCACCCGCCGCCGATCGCGGTCGACCAGGATGCGGTCGCCGTCCGCCAGCGTCGGCGCCATCGAATCGCCCTTCACCCGGATCACCGAAGCCGCTTCGGCTCGCACGCCCAGTTCGCGCAGCAGCGCCGGGCTGAACTGGTCCGGCCGCCGCCGCGCCTCGCCGTCGACCAGCCCGCCGGGCCCGGCCGAGGCGCCGACATCAAGCCGCGCCACCTCGACCATTCCCTCCGGCTCCGGCCCTCCCAGCCGCGCCTCGGGCACCCCGAAATAGCGCGCCAGCAGCGATCGGTCCGCCTCGGCCAGCAGCCGCGGTGTGCCGCGCACCAGATATTGCTGGAGATAGGCCAGGTTGCGCCCAAGCAGCCGCGAGAGCTCGGAGAGGTTCGCCCCCTGCTCCGCGATCAGCGCCTCCAGCGCGGCTCGTTGCGCATCCGGATCCATAGTGGCGCAATACATCTAGGATTTTTCCTAGACAAGTAGGAAATAGAGAACAAATTAGGAACGATCTTGAGCGAATCGGATGGGAGACCAGTGCATGTCGGTGCATCGCAAGATCGAGAAATTCCTCCGGGCGACGGACATGCCGCCCACCAAATTCGGCCGGCTTTCGGTGCGCGATCCGCGGCTGGTCCACGACCTGCGTCGCGGCCGCGAGCTCGGCCCGCGGATCAGCGCGCGGATCGAGGCGTTCCTCGCCGCGCAGCAGGCCCAGCGCCAGCAGGGGCTCCGTCCATGAGCCGCGGCCCCGATGCGGAAACGCTGCTCCGCCGCGCGCTGGAGGCGCAGGCGGAAGCTGCGGGCTGCCCGGTGTCCCTGGTCGAATCGGACTGGAACCGCTGGGCCAGCGCCACCTTCACCGGCGCGCGCCACTTGCTCAAGCTGGCCGCCCCGCCCTCGCCTGCGCTCGACGCCTGGATCGCGCGCCTGCCCGAGGCGGAACTGCGCCTGCGCGGGCATCTGGTCGCCGATCTCGCGGTCGAGCATGTCCGCCGCGCGGCGGATCGGGTGACGGTGTCGCTCGAGGTGCTGACGGTGGAGGAAGGGCGGTAGGTTCGCCCCTTCGCCCTCTCCCGTCATTCCCGCGCAGGCGGGGATCCATTGCCGCTGCGGGTGCGGCTCTTTTCCGACTTTCAGGAAGAATGGATTCCCGCTTTCGCGGGAATGACGGCCTGGGAAATCAGGCCGTCCGCCGCGCCAGGTTGCGCAGGGTGACCAGCGCCTCTTCCAGCCCGCGCTCCTGCTGCTTCGCTTCCGCGCGCGAGGTCGGCGCGATCCGCTTGTCGGCAACGCCGCGCTCGAGCCGCTCGAGCAGGGCATGGACCGAGGCATCGGTCTCCGGCCGGACGATCCGCTCACGCGGCGGCATGGCCACCGGCTCGGGCGCCTCGGGCAGCGGCGGCGGCACGTGCGCGCGCACCGGCGGGGTCAGCTCGAAGATCTCGAACCGCTCGCTGGCATCGAATACCGAGGGGCGCGGCGTGCGGCGTAGCGGCGCCAGCGGCACCGGCGCGGGCTTGGGCACGGCCGGGATCGCCTGCGGATCGAAGGCCGAGAGCGGCTGGTCGAAATCGATCGGCATGTCCTGCTCGACCAGCGGCTGCGGCGCGGATGCGGCGATGGGCTCGGGAGCCGGTTCAGGGGCCGACGTAGTGTGCAGTTCGTAAACTTCCGCGGCCTGGGCCACCGGCTCCGGCGCCACGGCAGGCACCACGGTCGGCGTCGGCGCGCTGATCGGGCGCGGCGGGAAGATCACGTCGAAATCGACATGCTCGTCCTCGGGCTCGGCAGGCCCGGCGGGTGCGCCGGCGCGGATCTCGAGGAACGGCTTGCCCAGGTCGCGGGTCGCGAGCAGCGGCGGGCGCGGCGGCGCATCGGGATGCGCATCGGCCCGGCGCAGCACCGGGACCGGTACTTCGGCCGAGTCGACCGGCTCGGCCTCGCCGCCGATGGTCAGCCCGCGCGAGCCGAGCAGGATGAAGGCGGAAAGCCACATGAAGGCGCCGACGAACGCGCCCGCACCCAGCGCCACCGCCAGCCGGGCGGTCAGGCCCAGCGGCGGCTCGGCCGCGGCAAGAATCGAGGGGAGACCGGAGTCCATCACCAGCGCCTCGAGCGCGGGCACGGGGATCATCGCCACGCCGAGCGCAGCGAGTCCACCCGCGACCGCGGCGATCAAGGGCGCCAGCGGCAGGTTCATGCGCTCACCACGGACGTGTGCGACCACGAGTCTTCCATGGCCCCGATCTTGGCGAGTCTTTGGTAAACGGAGTCATAACGCCCGACATTGATCGCCCAGCTCCGTTCGGTCTCGACAAAGGCCCGGCCCCGTTCGCGTCGTGAATCCCACCCCTCACGCGCGCCGAACAGTTTTGCGACCGAGTCGGCAAGTGCCGCGGGATCGTCGGGCTTGAACAAGGTCCCGGTATCGCCGTCCCGAATCAGCTCCCGGTGCCCGCCCACATCGGAAGCAGCAACCAGCCGGCGCTGCGCCATGGCCTCCAGGGGCTTGAGCGGCGTCACCAGGTCGGTGAGGCGCATATGCTTGCGCGGATACACCAGCACGTCGATCACGCTGTAATAGCGCTCGACCTGCTGGTGCGGCACCCGGCCGACGAAATGGATACGGTCCGCCACCGGCGATGCCGCCGCCTGCGCCATCAGCGCCGCGTCGCACGGCCCGCCGCCGACAAGCACCAGGTGCATCTTCGGCCGCAGTGCCACCAGCGCGGGCATCGCCTCGATCAGGCCGTCCAGCCCCTCATAATCATAGAAGCTGCCGATAAAGCCGATCGTCTCGGCGCCCTCGATCCCCAGCTCCTTCGCAAGCGCCGTGTCATGGGGCAAAGGCTCGCCGAACAGGCCCAGGTCGACGCCATTGGGCGAGATCATGATCTTGCCCGCATCGATCCCGCCGCGCGACAGCAGATCGTTCTTCAGCCCTTCGCAGATCACCGCGACCGCATTGGCCTTGCGCACCGCCCGCGTCTCGAGCCAGCGCGTCGCCCGGTATTTCCAGCTGCCCTCGGTGCCGGTGCCATTGCCTACGGCGGCATCTTCCCAGAAGGCGCGGATCTCGTAGATCAGCGGCAGGCCGAGCCGGTTCGCCACCCGCTGCGCCGCCATTGCGCCCAGCACCGGCTAATGGGCATGGAGCACGTCCGGCTGCCACTGCCGCGCCACCGCCTCGATCCGCTTCGCAAAGGCAGAGACCTCGCGCAGCTCGCCGATCACCGGCGGCCCGGAATTGACCCGCGGCGTCCGGTAGAAGCGGATACCGTCGATCGTCTCCTCATCGGTGTCGAACTTGCCGTGGCGCGGGCTCGTCACCGCGGCGACTTCCCAGCCGCGCGCCATCTGCGCCTTCAGGATCGCCCGCGTGCGGAACGTGTAGCCGCTGTGCAGCGGCAGGCCGTGATCGAGGATGTGGAGAATCCGCATGCCCGCTCCCTTGCCACAGGAGCACTTAACGCCGCGTCAACCGCATCGCGCTACACCGGCCCGGTAAGCAGGAGCGGCAACGGGCCCATGATCGACAATCTATCGCTCGCGATCTCGCACGGGCTGATGCTGCTCGCGGCCTTCCTGCTGCTGCGCCGGCCCGATCTCGATCACGAGCCCGGCCCCTCCGACGAAGCCTCCAAGGTCAAGCCCAGCCGATGGGGCAAGCCCGGTGCGTGATCTCGTCTTCGTCGCCTTCCTGCTGGCCTTTTTCGGGATGGGCTTCCGCAAGCCGTTCATCTTCGTGCTGGTCTACGCCTATATCGATATCGTCTCGCCGCAGCGGCTGACCTATCTCCTGCTCAACTCGATCCCGATCTCGCTGATCGCGGTGGGGCTGTCGGTGCTCGGCTGGCTGGCGATGGACGACAAGAAGGACGTCCGCGTCGCGCCGCGCCAGCTGCTGATCGTCATCCTGCTCGCCTATTGCTTCTACACGACGAAAAATGCCGACTTCAAAGTCGAGGCGCTCGATAAATGGGACTGGGTTTGGAAGGCGCTCGCCTTCGCCGCCTTCCTGCCGCTCACCTTGCGGACCAAGCTGCGCATCGAGAGCCTGCTCCTGTTCATGGTCCTCTCCGCCTCGTCGATCATCATCGTCGGCGGCATCAAGACGCTCGGCTCGGGCGGCGGCTATGGCGAGCTGAACCTGATGGTCGCCAACAATTCGGGCCTGTACGAGGGCTCGACCATCTCGACCGTGGCGATCGCGATCATCCCGCTGATCGTCTGGTTCATGCGCTTCGGCACGATCTTCAAGCCCGACTGGAAGGTGAAGAGCTTCTGCCTCGCGCTGATCTTCGCCTGCCTGCTGATCCCGGTCGGCACCTCGACGCGCACCGGCCTGCTCTGCATCGGCCTGGTCGCGCTGCTGATGATCCGCGATGCCAAGCGCAAGCTGGTGTACCTCACCGCGCTCGGCTGCCTCGGCCTTGCCGCCATTCCGTTCCTGCCCAGCTCGTTCACCGAGCGGATGGGCACGATCAAGACCTACAAGGCCGATGCTTCCGCTTCCACCCGCCTCGCCGTGTGGCAGTGGACGATGGACTACGCCAAGACCCACCCGATGGGTGGCGGGTTCGAGGCCTATCGCCAGAACAAGATTCGCTACGAGAAGGTGGCGACCGAGAATGACGGCACCGGCCAGACCACGGTCGATCGCAGCCTCGAGGTCGACAGCGCCCGCGCCTATCACAGCGCCTATTTCGAGATGCTCGGCGAGCAGGGCTATCCCGGCCTCGCCATCTGGCTGCTCATCAACATCCTCGGCATCTTCCGCATGGAAGTGCTGCGCCAGCGCTACAAGAAGCCCGAGCCCGGCCAGGAATGGGTCGCCCCACTGGCTTCGGCACTCCAGACCGCGCATATCGTCTACATGCTCGGCGCCACCTTCATCGCGATCGCCTTCCAGCCCTTTGTCTACATGCTGATCGGCGCCCAGATCGGCCTCGATACCTATATGGCCCGCAAGCGCGAGGAGTCCGCCTGGCGGCCGTTGCGCAAGGCGAGGCCGGCACTGGCATGAAGGGTCCCGAGCTGAAGGCGCTCACCAGCGTCCGCGGTATCGCGGCCTGGATGGTGGTGCTCTTCCACATCCGCACGGCGATGGCCGACCTGCCCTATCCGTTTCCGCCCCTGCTGGGACGAGGCTATCTCGCCGTCGATTTCTTCTTCCTGCTCTCGGGCTTCGTGATCTGGATGACCTGGAACGAGCGTGTCCGCAGCGGCGGACTTGCCTCGGTGCCGGACTTTCTCCAGCGCCGGGTCGCCAGGGTGTGGCCCCTCCACCTGTTCATGCTCGGCTTCGCGGTGGCGGTCGCCCTGGCGCTCCAGCTTACCGGCCGGGGCAGCGACCAGTTCCCCTGGCACGAGCTGCCGCTCCATGTCCTGCTGCTCCAGAACTGGGGCTTCACCGGCCATCTCACCTGGAACGATCCTGCCTGGTCGATCTCCTGCGAGCTCGCCGCCTATCTGCTCTTCCCGTTTCTCGCGCTGGCCGTGGACTGGCGCCGCGTGCCGAGCTGGGGCGTGATCGCCGCCATCGCCGTCCTGCTCGCGCTGCTCCACCTGATCTTCGCCGGCAGCGGCGCCGTCGCACTCGGCCAGCGTATCCCAAGCCTTGGCCTGATCCGTTGCGTGCTGGAGTTCGCTTGCGGTACGGCCGTCGCCGCGCTCTGGCTGCGCTGGCGCGGGCAATGGCGCCTGCCCGCGCTCGGTAGCTTCGCCCTCGCTTTTGCCTTTGCCGGCGGATGGGCGCTAGGCCTGCCCGAGGCCTTTATGGCACCTGCCACCTTCGCGGCGCTGCTGCTCGCCCTCGCACTCACCGCGGCGAAACCCGGCAACCCGCTCGAGATCGCCCCGCTCCATTATCTCGGCGAGATCAGCTACGCGACCTACCTCTCCCACTATCTCCTGTGGTTCGCCTTCAAGCTGGCGTTCGTGCAGGACGAACACGCCGTGCCATGGTCGCTGGTCGGCGGCTTCCTGCTGCTCGTCCTGCTCGCCTCGATCGCGCTCTATCACCTGGTCGAGCGGCCGGCCCAGCGCTGGGTGAACGGCATCAGACTGCGAACGGTACCTTCTCCAGCGCAGCAATCACCGCACGGTTGAAGGCCGGGATATCGTCCGGCTTGCGGCTGGTGATCAGGTTCTCATCGACCACCACTTCCTGATCGATCACCTCGGCCCCGGCATTTTCCAGGTCGGTGCGGATCGAGGGCCAGCTGGTCACCTCCCGCCCCTCGACCACATCCGCCTCGACCAGCAGCCACGGTCCGTGGCAGATCGCGGCGACGATCTTCTCGTCGTCCATGAATTCGCCGACGATCTCCACCGCCCGCTCGCTCATCCTGAGCTTGTCGGGATTGGCCACTCCGCCGGGGAGCACCAGCGCATCGTAATTCTCGGTATCGACCTCGTCGACGGTGGTATCCGGCGTGATGCTCTGGCCCTTCTCACCGCCCTTCTCGCCGGTGATCGGATCGGTATCGAGCGCCGCCAGCGTCACCTGCGCGCCGGCATCGATCAGCGCCTGGCGGGGCAGCATCAGCTCGTCCTGCTCGAAGCCGTTGGTGGCCATCATCAGCACGCGAACATGAGAGAGATCGGTCATGGCAGGGCTCCTCGGTTGCTCCCGCTGAACCGGCCGCTCGCCGCCGGGTTCCGGAACGAAGCGACAAGCCGCGCATTGACCGGGGCATTGCGAGGAGGCCCCATGCCCGACGGGTTACCCAGTACCGATATCGTTTATGTCGATGACCAGCAGCCCGGCATCACCCGCCGCAAGGTGCGGCACGGCTGGGGCTATTGGGATGCCGCGGGCCAGCGCATCAAGGACCGCGAGGCGATCGACCGCCTGAACGCGATCGGCCTGCCGCCCGCCTATGTAAACGCCTGGTACTGCCCCGATCCGCGCGGCCATATCCAGGCGACCGGCTATGACGATAAGGGCCGCAAGCAATATCGCTACCACCTCGCCTTCCGCGAGGCCCAGGAAGCGGCGAAGTATGACCGCTGCGCCGATTTCGGCGAGCATCTGGCCCGGCTTCGCGCGAAGGTGGAGCACGATCTGAAGCTGCGCGGCCTGTGCAAGGAAAAGGCCGTCGCCGCCGTCGTCCGCCTGCTCGACCTCGGCAGCATCCGCGTCGGCAACGAGCAATATGTCCAGGCCAACAAGAGCTTCGGCGCCACCACGCTGCGCAAGCGCCATGCGGTCGTGAAGGGCCAGACGCTCCGCCTCCAGTTCCGCGCCAAGTCGGGCAAGCTGCGCGTGCTGACGATCACCGACGGGTCACTCAGCCGCTTCGTCAAGCGCTGCCAGGACCTGCCCGGCCAGCACCTGTTCCGCTGGCTCGACGATGCGGGCGAAGCGCATCCGGTCACCTCGACCGACGTCAACGCCTATATCCGCGGGGCGACGCACGAGGACTTCACCGCCAAGCATTTCCGCACCTGGGGCGCCAGCGTCCTCGCCTTCCGTGCGCTTGCGGAAGCGGACGGCCATCTCGGCCTCAAGGCGATGCTCGAGCCGGTGACCGAAGCGCTAGGCAACACCCCCGCCATCGCCCGCAAATCCTATGTCCACCCGGCACTGATCGATCTCGCCAAGGATCGCGAGGCCCAGGCCTGCTGGCGCGCCGATCTCCACTTGCCGCGTGCCACGCGCTGGCTCAATCGTTACGAACGCGGACTGATCGCCCTTCTGGAGGGCATTTCCGCCTGCCAACCCAAGAAAGCTGCATGACGACATCGACCAATCGCAACGCCGCCGGTTTCCCACAGAGCGAGGACCTTCAGATTCAGGCCGAGACCTTCGCCAATGACAGCTGGACCTGGGCGCAATCGCACTGGCTCCAGATCCTGATCGCCGCGGGCGTCGCCATCGCGGTGTTCTTCCTGCTCCATGCGATCAAGGGCTGGGGCGCGCGCCTGTGCAAGAAGGGCGAGGGCGTCGCCAACTGGTATGCGATCATCGGCCGGGCGATCGCCAAGACCGGCAATTTCTTCATCCTGATGGCCTCGATCCGGCTGGTCACCGGCTATGCCAACCCGCCGCAGATGGTCGAGAGCACGGTGGAGTTCCTCTTCACCATCTCGGCCGCCTTCCAGTGCGCGATCTGGCTGCGCGAGCTGATCTTCGGCGCGATCGAGCACAAGACCAGCGCCGACAATTACCACGGCTCGGGCTTGGCCAGCGCCCTCGGCATCATCCGAATCCTGATCACCGTGGTGCTGTTCGCGATCGCCGCGGTGATGGTGCTCGGCAATCTGGGCGTGAACGTCACCGGCCTGATCGCCGGTCTCGGCGTCGGCGGCATCGCCATCGGTCTCGCGGCGCAGGGCATCTTCGCCAATCTCTTCGCCGCGCTGACCATCCTCTTCGACCGCCCCTTCCGCGTCGGCGACAAGATCCGCTTCGATCGCAACAGCGGCACCGTCGTCTCGATCGGCCTGATGAGCACGCGCATCCGCTCGTTCATCGGCGAGGAGCTCGTCTTCTCGAACAAGCAGCTGCTCGACAAGCTGATCGAGAACCTCTCGCTGCGCCACCACACCCGCACCAAGCTGCCGATCGGCGTCGCCTATGAGACCCCGGTCGAGAAGCTCGAGGCGCTCCCGGCAATGTTCAGGGAGATCGTCGAGCAGGCCGGCGGCACCCTGTCGCGCGCCAGCACCGAAGGGTTCGGCGCCAGCTCGATCGACTTCGTGATCGAGTTCGACGTTGCGGGCGACGACGTGCCGCATGCCCAGGCGGTGCGCGACAAGATCATCTTCGCGATCCTGCGCAAGTTCGCGGCGGAGGGCATCTCGATCCCCTACCCGACCCAGACCAGCTACACCGCCGGGCCCGACGGAAAGTTCATCCTGCCCTATCCGGAGCATCCGGAAGGCATCGCCTGACCGACTCGAAAACGCCGTTTTCGAATATCGGGTTTGCCATCGCCCTGCACGCTAACCCCAATCAAGCCACGACGGACGCTACGTCAGTCGTGGCTTTCAAATTTCCGGTCGGGTGAGGCTTGCGGGAGCCCCCACCCCGCCACTAGATGGTGCCGAGAACAGGCGAGAGGACCGCTTCCTTGGCGACGATCACCGTGCAGCAGATGGCCGAAAGCATCGGTACCGAGCGCGTTTCGGACTGGGTGGAAGTCACCCAGACGATGATCGACCAGTTCGCCGAGGCGACCGGCGACCACCAGTTCATCCATGTCGATCCCGTCCGCGCCGCGCAGACTCCGTTCGGCGGCACGATCGCCCACGGCTTCCTGTCGCTCTCGCTGATGCCGATGCTCGCCGCCCGCACCGATACGCCGTCGATCGAGGGCGTGAAGATGGGCGTCAACTATGGCGGCAACAAAGTCCGTTTCATGCAGCCGGTCCGCTCGGGCAAGCGCGTCCGCGGCCGGTTCAAGCTGCTCAAGTTCACCGAGCGCAAGCCCGGCGTCTGGGAGCAGGTCCAGGAATATACCCTCGAGATCGAAGGCGAGGAGAAGCCCGCCCTGATCGCCGAGTGGATCGCGCTCGTCTACGTCTAAGGTCCAAGAGAAGGAAAACCCATGTCTCGCTCCGCAGTCATCGTCTCCACTGCCCGTACCGGCATCGGCCGCGCCTATCGCGGTGCGTTCAATGCCCTGCCGGCGCCGACGCTCGGCGCCCATTCGATCAAGGCCGCGGTCGAGCGCGCCGGCATCGATCCGGCCGAAGTGCAGGACGTCGTGTTCGGCGCCGCGCTCCAGCAGGGCAGCCAGGCCGGCAACATCGCCCGCACCGCCCTGCTCCGCGCCGGCCTGCCGGTCTCGGTCGCCGGCATGTCGGTCGATCGCCAGTGCGCCTCGGGCCTGATGGCGATCGCAACCGCCGCCAAGGAGATCATCGTCGACAATATGGACATCGCCATCGGCGGCGGCGTCGAGTCGATCAGCCTTGTGCAGACGCCGGCCATGCGCCTCGAGCCCGATCGCGAGCTGCTCGCGATGCACGGCGACATCTACATGCCCATGCTGCAGACCGCCGAGGTCGTCGCCGCGCGCTACGGCATCGGTCGCGATCGCTGCGATGCCTATGCGCTCCAGTCGCAGCAGCGCACCGCCGCCGCCCAGGCCGCGGGCAAGTTCGATGACGAGATCGTGCCGGTCACCGCGACGATGAACGTCGTCAACAAGGAGACCAAGGAAGTCTCCCAGAAGGAAGTCACCCTCACCAAGGACGAGGGCAACCGCGCCGATACCACGCTGGAAGGCCTGCAGTCGCTCAACCCGGTGCTGCCGAACGGCACCGTGACCGCCGGCAACGCCTCGCAGCTGTCGGACGGCTCCTCGGCCTCGGTGCTGATGGAAGAGAAGCTCGCCGAGAAGCGCGGCCTGCAGCCGCTGGGCCGCTATGTCGGCATGGCCGTTGCCGGTACCAAGCCGGACGAGATGGGCATCGGCCCGGTCTATGCGATCCCGAAGCTGCTCGAGCGCTACAACCTCAAGATGGACGATATCGGCCTGTGGGAGCTGAACGAGGCTTTCGCGGTGCAGGTGCTCTATTGTCAGGACCAGCTCGGCATCCCGAACGAACTGCTCAACGTGAACGGCGGCGCGATCTCGATCGGTCACCCCTATGGCATGTCGGGCGCCCGCATGACCGGCCACGCGCTGATCGAAGGCAAGCGCCGGGGCGCCAAATATGTCGTCGTCACGATGTGCATCGGCGGCGGCATGGGCGCTGCCGGCTTGTTCGAGGTGCTGTAACTGCACAACATTGAAAATTGACGCCTGCGCTGCTATGGTGGCTTGGCAAGACTCATGGGGCTCGCCCCATTGATATGGGCCTCGGTTGTGCCAGCAACCGGGGCCCAAATCGTTCGGGGTCCGGCTGCCAGGCCAGACCCCTTCCGTCGTGCTTACTTGGAGCGTGCCACTTCCACGACCTTGAGGATCAAGGTCGCGAACGCGAACAACGCGGCAAGGATCAGGCACAAGTCTGCAAGACTCATAATGCCACCTCCATGGATGCGGCAGCGGGATTGCCGCCACCCCGAACCTACCTCCAGAGCAAGGGCGTGCCGCGAGACTGGCCCGGAATGGATGCGTCTGCGCCGACAGAGGAGGTCCGTCTCAGCGCCGCTCGCCCCACTGTAACGCGCGGTGTAACAAACCCGCTTGCGCGGCCGCGCAACTTCGCGCACCTTCCCTGACAACGCTGCCAATCGCGACCCACTTGTTGTTTCAGTAACAAGTGTTAGCGATAACAGCTCTCGGACCACGCAAAGCGCGGCCGGCAAAAGGAGGGGTAAGGGGTACGCCATGAGCGAAGGCTTGGCGTTGGTGGCCGATATCGGCCGCCAATCGGTGCGTTTCGGGCTGACAGGAGGCGATGCGGGGTTCACGCCGCGCGACATCCGTCGCTTTTCCACGAGCGAGCATCCCACTTTCACCAGCGCGCTGGTATCCTATCTGAGCGCCCTCGGGCTGCAGGATGCCCGCCTGCCCAGCGTCCTCGCCGTAGCCGGTGCGGCGCGCGGCGACCTCATCAATCTCACCGGCAGCCGCTGGTACATCTCGCTATCAGGGGTCGAGGCGGTGCTGCGCGCGCCGCCCCGCGCGCTCAATGAATGCGCCGCCAACGCGCTGGCGCTCACCACCCTGCCGGCAAGTGCCTTCACCGCGCTGCACGGTCCGCCGCCCCGCCCCGTTGCGCCCGGCGGCAACTATGTCGTGATCGGCACCGGCACCGGGCTCGGCGTCGCCGCGCTGGTCACCACGGGTGATCGGCTGATCCCGGTGCAGAGCGAGGCTGGCCATATCGCCTTCGCCCCGCAGACCGCGGACGAGCGCAAGTTCGCCGAGTTCTGCCGGCTGCGTGGCCATGCGCTCGATGTCGAGACGCTGATCTCCGCGCCGGGCCTCTGCCTCGCCTATGAGGCGCTGTCGGGCGGCGCCAAGCCCGCCTCGCCCGAGGAAGTCACCCGCAACACCGCCCGCGATGCCGTCGCCGCCGCCGTGGTGCGCATGTTTGTCGAGCATCTCGGCAGCTTCGCCGGCGATCTCGCCCTCGCCTTCGGGGCCTGGGACGGCATCTACCTCACCGGCGCGATCAGCCGCGCGCTGCACCCGCATCTGATGGACCCCGCCTTCCGCCGCCGGATGGAAGGCAAGGCCGCCTTCCGCCGCCAGATCTCCGAAGTGCCGGTGGTGCTGGTCAACCGCAACGACCTCGAGCTGATCGGCGCGGCCGCCGCCTATGGGAACGCCTGAGCCCGGCCGCCCGTTCTCCCCGCACATCACAGCATCGGGAGAGACTCATGGCCGACATCGCCGAACTCAAGCAGCATCTCTGGTCGAAAATGGCATCCAGCCCCTTCGTGATGGCCGGCCTTGTCGACAGCCCGCAGCACCATATCCCGCTCACCGCGCAACTCGATGCCGACCAGGTCGACACGCTGTTCTTCTTCGCGGCGAAGGACAATCGCCTCGCGCCTGGTGGCCGCGCGATGGTGCATTTCGTCGCCAAGGGGCATGACTATTTCGCCTGCCTCGATGGCGATATCCGCATCGACAATGATTTCGCCCAGATCGACAAGCTGTGGAACAAGCATGTCGAGGCCTGGTTTCCCGGCCGCAAGGACGATCCCAACCTTGCCCTGCTCCGCTTCGACATCGACAGCGCCGAGCTGTGGGAAGCCGACATGTCGCTGGGCGGCTTCGCCAGGATGCTGTTCGGCGGCAAGCTGAAGGGCAGCGAGGAAGGCAGCCATGCGGTGGTGGACAGCACCGCGACCTAGCGCTTGACCGACGGCGCCGGGCAAGTCACCCAAGGTGCATGTCCGGCCCGTCGCTCGCCCACCGCATCCGCACCGAAGCACATGCGATCTGGTTCGCGGTGCGCGATCCGCGCACGCCGCTGCTCGCCAAGCTGGTCGGCGTGCTGGTCGCTGCCTATGCGCTGTCGCCGATCGACCTGATCCCGGATTTCATCCCCGTGCTCGGCCTGGTCGATGATGCGATCGTCATCCCGCTCGGCGTCTGGCTGTTCGAACGGCTGATCCCGCCCGCCCTCTTCGCCGAGCACCGCGCCCGCGCCGAGATCGAGACCCAGCGCCCGGTCAGCTGGCCGGGCGTGGCGCTCATCGTCGCGATCTGGGCAGGCGTGGCCTGGCTGGTGTGGAGCGTGGTCGCGACCAGCGAGTATAATTGACCCCGGAATTCCCCTCCCTGGAAGGGAGGGGTAGGGGTGGTTGGATGTACGCGATACGGCCAGAACGGGCGTAACGTCGGCAGTACGCCAGGACGCGACCCACCCCCAGCCCCTCCCTTCCAGGGAGGGGAGTTCACACGCCTCAGCCCTTGTGCGTCGCCATCCACTGCTCCAGCACCGGCGCGATGCGGTTGCGCCACTTGGAACCGTTGAAGATGCCGTAATGGCCCACGCCCTCGGCAAGGTGATACTGCTTCAGCGATTCCGGCAGCGACGTCGCGATGGTCAGCGCGGCCTTGGTCTGCCCGATGCCCGAGATATCGTCCTTCTCGCCTTCGATCGCGAGGATGCCGACGTCCTTGATCGCCGCCGGGTCCACCTTGCGGCCGCGATGCATCATCTCGCCCTTGGGCAGCGCATGCGCCTGGAACACCAGGTCGATCGTCTGGAGGTAGAATTCGGCGGTCATGTCGCAGACCGAGCGATATTCCTCGTAGAACTTCATCGTCGCTTCGGCACCCTCCTCATCGCCCTGGACGAGATGCTTGAACATCTCCCAGTGCGAGATCATGTGGTTGCCGAGGTTCATCGTCATGAAGCCAGCGAGCTGCAGGAAGCCCGGATAGACCTTCCGCCCCGCGCCCGAATAGCTCATCGGCACGGTGGCGATGACGTTCTGCTCGAACCAGCTGAACGGACGCTCGGTGGCGAGCGTGTTGACCGCGGTCGGCGCCTCGCGCGTGTCGATCGGGCCGCCCATCATGGTCAGCGTCGCCGGACGGTTCGGGTGGTTGTCGGCGCTCATCAGCGCGACGGCGGCATAGGCCGGCACCGAAGGCTGGCACACCGCCAGCACATGCGGGCGCGGATCGCCGTCCTTGCCGATGAAGGCGAGGAATTCGATCAGGTAATCGACATAGTCCTGCAGGTCGAAGCGCCCCTCGGCCATCGGCACCAGCTTCGCGTCGCGCCAGTCGGTGATGTAGACGTCCGCCACCGGCAGCATCCGCTCGACCGTGCCGCGCAGCAGCGTGGCATAGTGGCCGGACATCGGCGCGACGATCAGCAGCTTGGGACCGCCTTCCACGCCCTCCCGCACGAAGCGCTTGAGCTGGCCGAACGGCTTGCGCAGCACGACTTCCTCATGGACCTGCACGGTCTTGCCGTCGATCTCGGTATGATCGAGCGCGAAATCCGGCTTGCCGCGCGGCGCGGAGGCATGCGCGAACACCTCCAGCGCCGAGGCCATCACGGGCCCGCCGCCGAAATAGGCGAACGGATTCGCGGGATTGTTCAGCAGCCCGGCGGAGAAATTGGCCAGCGCGCTCGCACCTGCGAGAAGCGAGCGCTGGATCTCATAAGCGTCGTACAGCATTGCGTCCCTTCCGCCGTCCCCCTCCCCTCGACGGCGGCGGCTATGGTAGCGTTATAGTAGGCCCGTGCTGCGGTGCAACGGCGCCCGGTATCATAATGCGACGGAACGAGGACAAGTTCCCATACCGTGATTACGAAATCCTATAACCGCTCCGCCTAACCCTCTCTGCATGCACGATTAAACCACCATCCTCTGATTCGCGTTAATTCGCCGCCATCACCCTCCGGCAAAGGACAGTTTCCCTGCCCCGCCATGTGCGCTAGTCCCGCGCCCATGGCCGAAACCGCCCCCGCCGCGCCGCCGCAGAAGCGCAAGCTCTCCAACCTGCTCGTGGTGTGGAGCTTCACCCGGCGCTATCCGCTCCAGCTGCTGATCGCGATGATCGCGCTGCTCGGCTCGTCGGTGACGACCTTGCTGATCCCGCGCACCTTCCAGCTGATCATCGACCATGGCTTCGCGACCGGCGTCGATACCAGCCGGATCGGCATCTATTTCGAGGGGCTGCTGCTCGTCGTCCTCGCGCTCGCGCTGTTCACCGCGATCCGCTTCTATTTCGTCTCGTGGCTGGCCGAGCGCACCGTCGCGGACCTGCGCATCGCCGTGCACCGCAATCTCCTTCGCCTGCCGCCCAAATGGTTCGAGGAAAACCGCCCGTCCGAGATCGCCTCGCGCCTCACCGCCGATACCGCGATCGTCGAGCAGGTGGTCGGCTCCACCGTGTCGATGGCGCTCAGGAACCTGCTCACCGGCGCCGGCGGCGTGATCTACCTGTTCGCGCTCTCGCCCAAGATCGCCGCCTATCTGATCGTCGGCATCCCGATCACGATCCTGCCGATCGTCTGGCTGGGCAGCCGCGTCCGCCAGCTCTCGCGCAACAGCCAGGACCGCGTCGCCGATGTCGGCTCGATCGCCAGCGAGACCCTCGGCGCGATGCGCATCGTCCAGGCCTTCGGCCAGGAAAAGCGCGAGGGCGAGCGCTTCCAGGGCGCGGTCACGCGCACCTTCGAAGCGGGCAAGCGCCGCTTCGGCCTGCGCGCGATCATGACCGCGCTGGTGATCGGCGCGCTGTTCTCCGCGATCGTGCTGATCGTCTGGGCCGCCGTCGCCGATGTCGCCGCCGGGCGCACCTCGGGCGGCTCGATCATGGCCTTCGTGCTTACCGCCGGCCTGGTCACCGGCTCGTTCAGCACGCTGACCGAAGTCTATGGCGACCTGCTGCGCGCCTCGGGCGCCGCCAGCCGCCTGGCCGAGCTGCTCCAGGAAGAGCCCGACATCGCCGCCCCGGCGAATCCGGTCGCCCTGCCCCAGCCGCCCCATGGGGCGGTGGCGTTCGACCATGTCACCTTCCGCTATCCCACCCGCCCCGAAGTCTCGGCGCTCAGCGACTTCTCGCTCGACATCCGCCCGGGCGAGACGGTGGCGGTGGTCGGTCCCTCGGGCGCCGGCAAGTCCACTCTCTTCCAGCTGCTCCAGCGCTTCTACGACCCCGAGGGCGGCGAAGTCCGCATCGACGGTGTGCCGATCCGCTCCGCCGACCCGGCCGATGTCCGCGCCCGCATGGCGATGGTGCCGCAGGAGACGGTGATCTTCGGCGCCTCGGCCCGCGACAATCTCCGCTACGGCGCCTGGGACGCGTCGGACGAGCAGATCTGGGCCGCCGCCCGGGCCGCCAACGCCGCCGATTTCCTGCGCGACCTGCCCGAGGGCCTCGACACCTTCCTCGGAGAGGGTGGCGCCCGCCTCTCCGGCGGCCAGCGCCAGCGCATCGCCATCGCCCGTGCGCTGCTCCGTGACGCCCCGATCCTGCTGCTCGACGAAGCGACCTCCGCGCTCGATGCCGAGAGCGAGCGCCTCGTCCAGGACGCGCTCGAGCGGCTGATGGAGAACCGCACCACGCTGGTGATCGCCCACCGCCTCGCCACCGTCCGCGCCGCCGGCCGGATCATCGTGATGGACGAAGGCAGGATCGTCGAGACCGGCACCCATGCCGAGCTGGTCGCCCAGGGCGGGCTCTACGCCCGGCTCGCCGCTCTGCAGTTCAACGAAGCCGCCTGAACGCGGACTAATGGGCGGCGTGCAGCGCGCCCGGCAGCGTGAAGCAGAAGGTCGCGCCGCCGTCTTCGCCATTGACCGCGCGCATCGTGCCGCCATGCGCCTCGACGATGCGCCGCGAGATCGACAGGCCGATGCCCATCCCCGCCCCGGCCTTGGTCGAAGTGAAGCGCTCGAAGAGCTGGTCGAGGATCGTCTCCGGCACACCGGGGCCGTCGTCGCGGAATTCCACTTCCACCCAGTCGCCCGCGATCGGGTGTGCCGCGATCACGATTCGCCCGGCGGCCTGCTCGGCCGACCGGATCGCCTCCACCGCGTTGCGCAGCAGGTTGACCATCACCTGCTGCACCTGGATGCGATCGACGAACACCGCGACGTCCGCCGGTTCGATCGCCAGCTCCACCTCGACATCGAGTGAATCGCTGCCGGCGCGGACCAGCTGGATCGCGTCGTCGATCATCGGCCGCAGCGGCTCCAGATGCTTGCGCACTTCGCGGTGCTGGGCGAAGTCGCGCATCCGCCGGATGATCTCGCCCGCCCGGGTCACCTGGCCGCGCGCCTGCGAGACCATCTCGGGCGCCTTGCCCGCATCGCCCTGCTGGCCGAGCAGATAGCCGACGGCGGAGAGATAGTTGATCGCCGCGGTCAGCGGCTGGTTGAGCTCATGCGCCAGGTCGGCCGCCAGCTCGCCCATCGCATTGTGGCGCGAGACATGGGCGAGCTGCGCCGAGAGCTTCGCGACATGCTTCTCGGCGGCAAGCTTTTCGGAAAGGTCGCGCGCGAACAGGGTGAAGCAGGTGATCCCGTCGATCCCCTTGAACTTCGCCCCGCGCAGCTCGAGCGGAAAGCGCGTGCCGTCGGTGCGCACGCCTTCGCCGGTCAGCAGGAATTCGGGCTGCTCGCGCCCCAGCATCGCCATCAGCTTGGTCCGCTCGCGCTCGCCGAGATAGCTGCCCATGTTGCAGCCCTGCGCCCCGGCCGGGACCAGCCACAGCGCGGCCGCGGCCTGGCTGAAATCGGTCACCAGCCCTTCGCGGTTTATCACGATCACGGCATCGGGAACCCCGGCCAGGATCGCGCGCAGCTGCTCGCCGCGCAGCCGCACCACATCGTTCTGCTGGCGCGCGCCGCGCAGTCCGACGATCAGCAGCAGCGACACGATCAGGATGTTGCACGCCACCACCATGAACTGCGCTTCGTTGAGCCCCAGCCCGCCATCGCGGACCAGGACGAGCGCCAGCAGCGAAGGGAAGACCGGCAGCGCGATGATTGCCGGGGAAAGCCGCCGGAACAGCCGGTATTCGAAGCCGATCTCGCGCCGCTCCCGGCCATGCAGCACATGGAGCAGGATCGCGGTGGCCAGCGCGAAATTGGGAATGGCGGTGGTGATCGAACGGCCGATGAAGCTTGGCGAGATCTGGGTCGGCGCCTCGACCAGCATCATCGTCGCGGTCAGCGCGGTCAGGCCGATGCCGGTGCTGGCGATCAGCGCCGCCCAGGTCCGCGGCAGTGGCGCATCGCTGGTGATCAGCAGCATCGCGGCGCAATCGAGCATCAGCATGCTGATCGCGCCCGTGCCCGGGACGCCCTTGTTGAGCACATTGAGCTCGATCACCTGCCGGTAGAACAGCAGCCGTTCGAGCCCCAGGTCGAAATGGGCAAGGTAGTGGAATGCCTGCAGGCTCAGCAGCGCCAGCGCCACCCCGATGACGATGCGGGCGGCCGTGCGCTTCTCGCGATGCGCGAGCAGCCCGCCCAGCGCCACCAGGAAGAACAGCACCGATGCCAGCGGCATGATCGAATAATGGGGATTGCCCAGGCCGCGCAGGATCGGGATGCCAAGGGTCCAGCCGAGCAGCACCAGCACCGGCTGCGCCACCGAGAAACCGAACAGCCAGGTCGCCCAGCGATAGGCCGCCGTGCCCCCCGTCGTCTCGGAACCCTCGCTCCTTGCGATTGCCATCGCTTCCCTTCCTCCGGCCGGGCCGGCGGTGCCCCCATGGCGATTCGCTATGCGCGATCTACCACTAGCTATGATCTTTCATCATTGTGCAGATTAACTGCCAGCCCGGAAAATTGCGGATGTTCCGCATTTTACGGGCCGGCAGCCGGGAGCTTCATAAGGTCAGGTCAGGCGATGGTCAGGCCGACATTGATGTTGCCGCGCGTGGCGTTCGAATAGGGGCAGATCTGGTGCGCTGCCTCGACCACCTTCTCGGCATCGGCGCGATCCAGGCCCGGCAGGTTCACTTCCAGGTCGGCGGTGATGCCGAAGCCGCCTTCCGAACGCGGGCCGATGCCCACCGTCGCGGTCACCGTCGTCTCGGCCGGAACCTTGATCTTCAGCTGCATGCCGGCAACCTTCAGTGCGCCGATGAAGCAGGCCGAATAGCCCGCCGCGAACAGCTGCTCGGGATTGGTCCCCTCGCCGCCGGCGCCGCCCAGTTCCTTCGGGGTCGAGAGCTTCACGGCAACGCGGCCATCCTCGCTGCGGGCTTCGCCATCGCGTCCGCCGGTGGCAGTGGCGCGGGTGCTGTACTTGACGTCGACGGACATGCTCGGTCTCCTTAAAAACATTCTGCGATAATCATTATCGCGATAACGTTTAGCTAGTGCGTGAGTCGGCCCTTGTCCAGCGAATATTTATCGCGATATGTATTTTGACGAATTTGGCCCTGGCCAAGGAGACCGATCATGCCCGCCGCCGCACCGCTCGACGACCAGCTCTGCTTCTCGCTCTACGCGACCAGCATGGCGATCACGCGCGCCTACAAGCCGATGCTCGACCGGCTCGGCATCACCTATCCGCAATATCTGGTGCTTCACGCGCTGTGGGAGCAGGACGGCCGCACCGTCGGCGCGATCGCCGAGCGACTCGCGCTCGAATCGAGCACGATCACGCCGCTGGTGAAGCGGCTCGAGGCTGCCGGCTTCGTCCGGCGCGAGCGCAATCCCGAGGATGAGCGCCAGGTCCAGGTCCGCCTGACACCACGCGGCGCCGAAATGCGCGAGGAATGCGGCTGCCTGGCCGAGGAACTGCTCACCCGCTCGGGCATGCGGGGCGAGCAGCTGATGGGACTCAACCGCGACGTGAAGTCGTTGTGGAACGCGCTGCGCGAGGGGCAGGACTGAGAGAGGCGCTACCCGCCTGCCCCACACCCATCGTCACCCTGAACTTGTTTCAGGGTCCAACGCGCCTCAAGCGATATCCTTCGCGGCGCCTTGGATGCTGAAACGAGTTCAGCATGACGGAGAATAGCGTGGATGGTCGCCAAACCACGCCAAACCACCATACCGCCCCTTCCAATGTAGGATTTCCTCTGCTTCACTGGCCCTGATCGCAAAAGCCCGCGCACGGGAAATCGGCACCTCGCCGCTCTCCCACGCACGTAAAAGCGAGTATCAAGAGATTCAATGAATCGCCCCAAAGGCGAGCAGGAGCAGGAACCGCAAGAATGGCAAACCGAGAATTCGATATCATCGTCTATGGAGCCACCGGCTTCACCGGCCGTCTCGTCGCCGAATATCTCGCCGGCCACTATCCCGACGTGAAATGGGCGATGGCGGGCCGCTCGCTCACCAAGCTGCAGGAAGTGCGCGACGAGATCGGCGCGCCGGCGGACACGCCGCTGCTCACCGCCAACGCGGACGATCCCGCCAGCCTCAAGGCGATGGTCGCCCGCGCCGCGGTGGTCATCACCACCGTCGGCCCCTACCAGCTTTATGGCGAGGCCTTGCTCGCCGCCTGTATCGAGACCGGCACCGCCTATGTCGATCTGTGCGGCGAGCCCGCCTGGATGGGCCAGATGATCCGCAAGTACGAAGATGCCGCCAAGGCCAGCGGCGCGCGCATCGTCTTCTCCTGCGGCTTCGATTCGATCCCCTTCGATCTCGGCGTATGGGCCGTGCAGCAGGCGGCGATCGCCCGCTTCGGCAGGCCGGCGCCGCGGGTGAAGGGCCGGGTGCGGGCGATGAAGGGCACCTTCTCCGGCGGCACCTTCGCCAGCGGCAAGGCGTCGATGGCCGCCGCGGCCAGGGATCCCTCGATCCTCAAGCTGATGGTCGATCCCTTCGCCCTCACCCCCGGCTTCCAGGGGCCGCACCAGCCGAACGGCATGGTTCCCTATCATGACGAGGCGGTCGATGCCTGGGTCGCCCCCTTCATGATGGCGGTGATCAACACCAAGAACGTCCACCGCTCGAACTTCCTGGCCGGCCAGCCCTATGGCGCGGACTTCCAGTATGACGAGATGACCATCGTCCCCGGGCTCGGCGAGATCGGCAGGGCCGCGGCCGAGGCGCTGGCGAAGATCAACCCCATGGCCGCCGACAAGGGCCCCGCCCCGGGCGAAGGCCCGAGCAAGGAGGAGCGCGAAACCGGCTATTACGACCTGGTCTTCGTCGCCGAGATGCCGGACGGCCAGCGCCTGTCGGCAACGGTCAGGGGCGACAAGGATCCCGGCTATGGCTCGACGAGCAAGATGATCGCCGAAAGCGCGCTCTGCCTGCTGCGCGACGTGCCTGCCGAGGGCAAGGGCGGCATCTGGACAGCCGGCGGCCTGATGCCCGAGCCCCTGGTCAAGCGGCTCGAGGCCAATGCCGGGCTCAGCTTCTCAGTAGAGTAGGGTCAGCAGCCCCGCGGCGAGCAGGCAGAGGACGATGACGATGGGAACCAGGATGGCGCGGGTGCGGTCCTGGTCCTTCTGGAAGGCGGCAAGGTCGAACCAGTAGCGGTCCTGCCCGGCCGCATGGATGATCCCGGCGCGCTGCATGCGCTCGAACTGGCGGCGCTCGATGGGCCGCTGCGGCACGAAGGGAACCGCCTCCTCGGCGGATACGGCGTGGAGGGCGAAGAAATGGGCGCGGATTCGCCGCCGCGCCCCTGCGGCCAGCGCCCCGATGGAGACCGGGACGCTGGAGGAGATCACTGCGGCGTCGCCGGAGCAGCCGGCGGGCAGGTGGTGACGGTCGGGCCCTTGGCCAGCTTGCCGCCGTCGAGCGAGTCGACCCGCATCGACACGCCGGTGGCGAAGAACTGCGGCGCCGTGCTGCAGAAGCCGCCGACCAGCGCGGTCGAGATGTCGGCGGGGGTCAGCTGGGTACGCCAGCCGGCCGGACCATCGACGGTGAGGACCAGGGTATTGGCCTCGGAAGTGATGTTCTTGAGGACGATGCCGCCCTCGAAGGTCTGGCCGACGGCGCCCTGCATGTTCTTGGCGAAGTCGGCGGCGGTCGGCTTGGCCTGGGCTGCGGGAGCCGGAGCCGGCGCGGTCTGCGCGGCGGCGGGCAGCGCCGGGGCGGCAGTAAGCGCGAGGGCAAGGATGAACGGCTTCAGCATTGGGTCGAATCCCCCGGAATGTGGAAGGCGAAGCATAAGGGCACAGGACACATGGTCAATGAACCCAGATCAGCGCCGCTTCCCATTGTGGCGAATATTGGCCGGTCTGCCCCGCCTCTTAATCGGGCGCGGCCGCCCTTTGCCAGCCCGTTCCGGCCGGAAGCCCGAAGGACCGGCCGAACCGACGCCGTCCGGCAGCTCGAAGCGCAGCGCGCCCGATACCGGGTTCGCCTCGACCAGCCGCAGCTGCAGCCGCATGCCGAGGGTGAACTCGTCGCCGCTCTCGTCGCCGACCAGCCGCTGTCCGGCTTCGTCGTACCGGAAATATTCGGTGCCGAGGTCCCGTGCCGCGACCAGCCCGTCGCCGCCGACGCCATCGACGGTGGCGAAGAAGCCGAAGCTCTGCACTCCGGTGATCCGTGCCTCCAGCACCTCGCCGACATGATTGGCGAGATAGGCGGCGACATAACGGTCGATCGTCTCCCGCTCCGCTTCCATTGCCCGGCGCTCGAGGCTCGAGATGCTCTCGCCGATCCGCTCCATCGTCGCGGCTTCTTCCTGCGTCAGCCCGCCCGGGCCGAGATCATAGGCATGGACCAGCGAGCGGTGGACGATCAGGTCGGCATAGCGGCGGATCGGCGAAGTGAAGTGCGCATAGCTGCCGAGCGACAGGCCGAAATGGCCGTGGTTCGCCGGGCCATACGAGGCCTGCATCTGGCTGCGCAGCACCTGCTGCATCACCTGCTCGCGAAAGTCGCTCTCCCCAACCCGCTTCAGGATATGGTTGAACGTCGCCGGCTTGATGACCTGCCCCAGTGCGAACTCGATGCCGAAGGTCTTGAGATATTCCCGCAGCGCGACGAGCTTCTCCCGGGCCGGCGGCTCGTGGATGCGATACATCACCGGCGCCTTCTTCGCCTCCAGCGCCTTGGCCGCCGCGACATTGGCCGCGATCATGTAATCCTCGATCAGCTTGTGCGCATCCAGCCGCTCGCGCGGAGCAACCGAGAGGATACGCCCCATCTCGTCGAGGACGATGCGGCGCTCCGGCAGGTCGAGGTCGAGCGGCTCGCGCTTGTCGCGCGCCTTGTTGAGCGCATGCCAGCAGCTCCACAGCGGCCTGAGCGCCGTCTCGGTGAGCGGATGCTCGATCTTGCCGTCGATGGCGGCCTGGGCATCCTCATAGGCGATGTTTGCCGCGATGCTGACCACGGCGCGCGTGAAGCGCCAGCTTTTCAGCTCGCCATGCTTGCCGATCTGGAGATGGCAGGCGAGCGCCGCCCGGTCCTCGCCTTCCTTGAGCGAGCAGACCTCGGCCGAGAGGATCTCGGGCAGCATCGGCACGACGCGGTCGGGAAAATAGACCGAGTTGCCCCGCTTGCGCGCCTCGCGGTCCAGCTCCGAACCGGGGCGGACATAGAAGGATACGTCGGCGATCGCGACCACGGCCTTCCAGCCGCCTTCATTCTTCGGATCCTCGTCCGGCGCGGCCCAGACCGCGTCGTCATGGTCGCGGGCATCCGCCGGGTCGATGGCGACGATCGGCAGATGGCGAAGGTCCTCGCGCTTGCCGAGGTCGAGCTTCGACACCCGCTCGGCCTCTTCGAGCAGGTCCTCCGAGAAGACATTGGGGATGCCATGCCGGTGGATCGCGATCAGCGAGAAGCTGCGCGGGGCGAAGGGATCGCCGAGAATCTCGACCACCTTGGCGGTGATCCGCGGCGGGCGGCCGGTCTTTTCGGCCAGCACCAGGTCGCCGACTTCGCCGCTGCCAGCGTCGGAGACCATCCAGTTGCGCCGCTCCTTCTTCTCGACGCCCTGCAGCCAGAGCCGCCCGGCCTCTTCCTTGAGCACACCGAGCATCAGCTCCTCGCCGCGGGCGAGCTTCTTCATCGGATGGGCGATCCAGCCGTTGCCGGCCTCTTCGGTGCGGGCAAGGATGCGGTCGCCGATCGCCAGCGCAGAGCGCTTGCCGCGCGGCTCGCGAACCCGCAGCCGCGGCACCGGCACGCCCTCGGCCTCCCAGCGCTCGGGCACCGCCCAGGTGGTGTCGCCGTCCGCGTCGGTGATTCGCAGCACGGTGACCTTGGGCACTCCGCCCATCTTGTGGAAGGCGCGGCCGGGGGCGACGTCGATCAGCCCCTCGTCGCTCATGTCCTTGAGCAGCGCCTTGAGCAGGATCTTGTCCTGCCCGTGCAGTCCGAAGGCCTTGGCGATTTCGCGCTTGCCTGCGGGCGTGTTGGAATTGGTGATGAAATCCAGAATCTGCTGCCGCGTGGGCAGTCCAGCTTTATGTTTTGGTTTTGCCATTGACCCCTAAGATAAGGACTCGCGAGCCGCCTGCCAACGCCGTAACCTCACAGCGTGACATATGACCTGCTCATCGTCGGCGGCGGGATCAACGGGTGCGCGATCGCCCGCGAAGCCTCGCTGCTCGGGCTCAAGGTGCTGCTCGTCGAGAAGGACGATCTCGCCAGCCATACCAGCTCGGCCTCGACCAAGCTGATCCATGGCGGGCTGCGCTATCTCGAGACCTACGAGTTCCGCCTGGTCCGCGAAGCGCTGCACGAGCGCGAGCGGCTGCTGGAGGCCGCACCGCACCTGATCCGCCCGCTCACCTTCGTGCTGCCCCATGCCCATGCGCTGCGGCCGTGGTGGATGGTCCGGCTCGGCCTCTACCTCTACGACGCGCTGGCGATAGGCAGCAATTCCACCCTGCCCCGCTCCCGCGACCTGACTGCCCGGGACCAGGCCTTCACCGCCCCCCTGGCCGGCACCCACAGGGGCTTCGTCTATTCGGACTGCCGCGTCGATGACGCCCGCCTCACCCTCGCCAACGCCGTGGACGCCGCGGCCCATGGCGCCGAGATCGCGACGCGCACCGAGCTGCTGGGCGCCCGGCGAGAGGGCGAAATCTGGCATGCCGAGCTCTCAGATGGCCGCACCGTGGAGACGCGCGGCCTGGTCAACGCGGCCGGCCCGTGGGTGCGAAACCTCCTCGACACGCTGGCTATTGCTAATCATTCTCAGATCAGGCTGGTCAAGGGCAGCCACATCGTCGTCCCAAAATTGTTCGACGGCGACCATGCCTATATCCTCCAGCAGCCCGACGGCCGGATCGTGTTCGCCATCCCCTATGAGGGCGGCTTCACCGAGATCGGCACCACCGACATTCAGGTCGAATGCCCCGAGGATGCCGTGTGCAGCGAGGAGGAGAAGACCTATCTCTGCGCGGCGGTGAACCGCTATTTCGCCCGGCAGGTCGCCCCCGCCGACATCGTCTGGAGTTGGTCCGGCGTCCGCCCCCTGCACGATGACGGCGCCGCCAAGGCTCAGGCGGTGACCCGCGACTATGTGCTCGAGCTCGACGACAAGGGCCCACCCCTGCTCTCGATCTTCGGCGGCAAGATCACCACCGCCCGTGCGCTGGCCGAGGAAGCGCTGGCGAAGATCGGCCCGGCACTCGGCGGCGAAGTCGAGCCTGTTACCCGGGCCCGCCCCTTCCCCGGCGGCACGATCGCCGATTTCGACAGGTTCGTGGCGCAGACCAAGGCGCGTTGGCCGTTCCTCGGCGATGCCCGGGCCGAACGCATGGCGCATGCCTATGGCTGCTGCCTGGCGGACATGCTGCGCGACGTGACCGATCTCGGCGAGGACCTGGGCGCCGGCCTGACAGCCACCGAGATACGCTGGATGCGCGACCATGAATGGGCGCGCACCGCCGAGGACGTGCTGTGGCGGCGGAGCAAGCTCGGGCTGCACGCCGGTCCTGAACTGGCCTCCGAGGTCGAAATGGTGCTGAAAGGCCCTTAAGCCCTTCTTAAACCGTCCAAGGCAGGGTGCGCGCCGGGGCGGAGAGAGAATGGCAACGAAGTTCTCCCAATATCGGGCCGTAGCACCTGCGCTCGTCGAGCAGCGGGCCGCGACGCGTCATCGCATTCTCGTCACCCGCGCCACCCTCACCAAGCGCGGCAACAAGCCGGTCGAGGCAATGCTGCACGACCTGTCGGTCTATGGCTGCCGCCTCGCCTGCGAAGCCCCGCACGGAACGGGCGACAAGGTGTGGCTCAACCTGCCCGACGGCGCCCCGGTGCCCGCCACGGTGGTGTGGAACGACGGCACGCATATCGGCTGCCGCTTCGACGAGCCGATCGAGCGCAGTCTGGTGCGCCAGCTGACCTTGGTGATCCGCTAGCCGTTTCACGGCAGGGCGAGGCCGGAGATGCTCGAGAGTCCCCAGAATGGCGGATTTCGGCTCATCTTCGTCGCTGGCGATGTACATATCCGGCGACGACGCGACCTACAATTTCTCTATGTTTACAGCATTTTAGAGATACAAGCGTGTACCGGAGGCCGGTTGAACGATTGCATCTCGCGCAACCGTGATACCGATACCAACATGCATCCGTAATGGATCGTTTACCCCGCCTACCTAGCGCCCGACGCAAAGAACAAGGGTCGGGAAATTCCTCTAAAGCTCTCACATGCCTTGCGCACGATATGCGCGCGCTTGGTGCGCGACAGTCGTGGCACTGTCGCGGTGATCGGCGCGCTGTCGCTGGTGGCGGTGATCGGCAGTGCAGCGTTCGCGGTGGATCTCAACCGGGGCTATGACCAGCGCATCGCCAATCAGCGCGCGGCGGACATGGGCGCACTCGCCGCCGCTCTGGCCTACAAGGCGGCGAACAGTGAAATGGTTCTCGCCCCCACCGCGCAGGACGTGGTGCTGGTCAACGGCATCGCCGACGCCACCGTCACCGCGACACTGGTCAACGATGTCCCGACCGCCGGAACCAAGGCCGTGAAGGTCACCGTCACCACCCGGATGCCCTTTGCCCTGGGCACGGCGATGGGCTTCCACGGTGCCTATGATGTCGGCGCGACCGCCTATGCCTCGCTCAACTCGGCCGCGCAGATCGGCACCCCCTGCATTCTCTCGCTCGCCTCGAGCGGCACCGGGATCTCGACAAGCGGCGGCGCTACGATCAACACGCCCGATTGCGTCGTCGCGGCCGTGTCCACGGTCGAGAATGGCGGCACCGGCATCACCGCGAAGAACATCATCGCCGGCACCGGATCGGTCATCAACAATTACGGCACGCTGTCGGCCGACCTGATCCGCTACGGCAACAGCTTCACCAATCCCTCGTGGAACACCAACGTCCCCTCGTCCGACAAGATCATCAAGGGCACGACCGACATCACCGATCCGCTGGCCGACAATGTCGACCTGGCCAATGCCCGCGCGCTGATCGGCAGTTTCGTCGCGCCGCGCACCCTTGCCAATCCGGTGACGCCGGCCGGCGCCGACTGGACGATCGGCTGGACGCCCTCGGCCAATATCGCCGCCTATCGCAGCGGCACCAGCGCAAACTACACGATCCCGGCGGGCAACTACACGATCGGCAAGCTGACCATCGATGGCGGCCTCAACGTCCGCTTCGCAAGCGGATCGAACATTACCGTGGCCAATGGCGTCTCGATCGGCGGCGGCTCCACGGTCGTGTTCGGCGACCTTAACCTCAAGGTAAATGGCGGCTTCGCCAGCGGATCGAGCGGTGTCACCCTGGGCAATGGCACGATCGAGATCGGCAGCGGTTCGATCAGCTTCAACGGCACCAACAGCATCGGCAATGGCGCGGTGACGATCAACAGCACGGTGAATCTGGGCGGTGGCTCGTCGCTCAGCATGGGCACCGGCAACCACGCCTTCCAGAGCGTGGCGCTGAGCGGCGGCGGCTGGATGAAACTGGGCGATGGCGACCTGGACGTCGGCGCCGGTATCGCGGTGGGCGGCGGATCGACGCTCGCGGCCGGCAAGGGCGACTACCGGCTGGGCAAGGCTAGTTCGGGCGACGCGGTCAACCTGTCGGGCAGCGCGGTGATGCTCATGGGCGACGGCGCGTTCAGCGCCAATGGCAATATCACCACCTCGGGCGGCAGCCGGCTGGTGTTCGGCAAGACCACCAACCACCTGATCAACGGCAACATGACCATCGCCGGATCGGTGCTGTTCGGCACCAGCCGCTACACGATCGCCGGCAACTTCACCAACGGCACCGGCGGCACCACCTGGCCCTATACCTCGTCGGTGACCGGCCTCACCTATGGCAACACACTCGAGGGGGTGAGCGTCTCCGGCTATGACATGGCCGGGGTCAATGTGTCCTTCATCCTCTCCGGCACGCTCAATCTCGGCGGCGGTGCCAAGACCAAGCTGGTCGCCGCGACCATCGGTACCAGCGGCGGCGCGATCGCCGACCTGCTGATCGAAAGCCTGACCCGCAGCGCGACCAGCTGGGGCGCCGGCGCGCAGAATATATTCGTCGGCGCGGTTCACCTGCCCAATTCCGATGTGACGATGAGCGGCGGCAGCACCACGCTGTCGGCCGGCCAGTGCTTCATGCTGATCGCCAATCGCATCGCGGCGACCGGCGGCGCGGCGACGGGCTCAGCCTGCACCAGCATCACCGGCGGCGGCAGCTCGGGCAACGGCACCGGCTCGATCGGGCTGGTCCAATGATCCGCCGCCTGCTCCGGGAGCGTCGCGCCGCCGCGACCATCGAGTTTGCGCTGCTCGCCACCTTCTTCCTCGGCGTGATGCTCGTTGCACTCGATATCGGCACCTACCTCATCCAACGCAGCTCGCTCCGCCAGGCCGTGTCCGCCGCGGCGACATCGAGCTTCGCCCAGCGCGACACGGTGAGCTATGCGGCGATCCCCGACTATGTCCGCCGCGCCGCCCGTGCCCCCGCCACGGCGCTGGTCACCACCACCTGCAACGGCAGCGCGGTCTGTAACAACAGCGCGCGCAGCTGCGCCTGCCTGAGCCGCACCGCAACCTATGTGCCGGTCGCGAGCTGCGGCGTGCCCTGTTCCGGCTCGGGCATGGCTGCCGGTGCCACCTCCGGCTATTATCTCAAGATCTCCGCCTCCTATGCCTACCAGCCGCTGGTACTGCCCCGCGGATTGCTGACCGCCTCCAGCATTTCCGAAACCGCCACTGTGCGGCTGCAATGAACCCCGTCCGCCGCCTCCTCCGTGCCACCAGGGGCGCCAGCGCCGTCGAGTTCGCGCTGCTTGCCCCGGTGTTCCTCACACTGTTGTTCGGCATCATCGAGGGCAGCCGCATGCTGTGGCTCCGGCAGACGCTGGGCGAGGTCGCCTTCAGCACGGTGCGCTGCATGTCGGTCAGCAGCACCTGCGCCACGCTCCAGCAGCAGCAAAGCTACGCACTCACCCGCGCCTCGCAATATGGCGTGGCGATCACGGCGACCAACCTGGCGATCAAGGCCAATATCACCTGCGAGGGCAATGCCGCTTCCAACCAGGTCTCGATCACCGCGCCCTTCCGTTCGCCCATTGCCGGGCTGATCTCCGCAATCCCCGCCGAGATCACCGCCAAGGCCTGCTTCCCCAAGCTCGGCTGAGCCCTCAGAAGCCGATCGCCTTCGCCCGGGTGAAGCGCTTCGCCTCCGCCACCGTCAGCAGCTTGCGGTCGGTGCCCGCCGGCGCCGCACCGGGACCCCGGGTCCCGAATTCCCAGAGCCGCGCTTCGGGCGGAGTCAGCCGGCGCGGCTCGCCGTCCGGTCCCTTGTAGCCCATCCAGGTCCAGCCCTCGCGGCGGATATGACCGTCCATGAAGCAGCGCAGGAACACCGCCTCGCCGGTCAGCGCCATGTTGCCGCCGGCACGCCAGGGGCGGCCGAGCCAGGTCGCACGCTCGGGCACGCCGTTTTCGCGCAGCAGGCTGCAATCCGAGAAGACCAGCCCGAATTCCTGCGCCGCCGGCGTGCTCGGCGCAGCGACATAGCCGAAGCTCTCGGCATTCGGCACATAGCGGGTGACGATCTCGCAGCGCTCGAACCACGCCGCGCCGCCACCGAAGATGAAGTCGACCCCGCCGGTGATCCGCGTGCCGGTGATGAGGCTGCGGGCCTGGACATAGAAGGTGTCCTGATAGCCGAGCAGCGTGCAGCGATCGACGGTGGTGCGGTCCGCCTCGCGGCCGATGGCCAGCGCCACTGCCTGGGCTCCGTTGCCCGAGCCGTCCCGCCGGGCGCCGATATAGTCGAAGCTGTTGATGACGATGAGTTCACGCAGCGTCACGCCGGGTGCGGCGATGGTCAGCGTTGCCGAGCCGCCGGTGCCCCAGGTGCCGCCGCCCGGCTTGGGTGTGCCCGACGCGGTGCCATATTCGATCACCGTGCCCGGCGAGCCCTGGAGGGTAAGGCCGGGCACGCGCACCGTCAGCTTCTCGGTGAACAGGCCCGGCTTGAGCAGGATGCGCCAGGGCCGTCCCGCCTTCTCCGCCTCGGCCAGCGCGGCGCCCAGCGTGCCGGTGGCGGGATCGACCACCGCGTCCCATTGCTCCGCGCCCCGCGCCTGTGCCGCAATCGGCAGCGACAGCGCGCCGGCGAGAAAGGCGCGCCGGCCGGTCATCCCCAGCGATAGTTGAAGCTGATGCTGATCCGCACTTCCTTGCCCGAGCCGGGCGGGACCTCATGGCGCAGCCAGCTTTCCCAGAGCAGCACCGTGCCGGGCTCGGGCACGATCTCGACGAAGCTCTGCAGCTCGTCGGGCGCATTTTCGAGGCGCGGCGGCGCGGCCATCATCATCGCCAGCCGCGGGTCCTCGAGTTTCAGGCCTCGCGAACCCTTGGGCAGCGAGACATAGAGCGTGCCCGAGACGACGCTGTGCGGATGGATGTGTGCGCCATGCCCGCCCTTGCCGTCGAGCACGTTCACCCAGAGGCTGTCGAGCTTGAGCTTCTTGCCGCCGAGATCAAAGGCGCAGGCCTTGGCAAACTTGGCGACATGCTTGTCCAGCAGGCGCTTCAGGTCCGCGAAATTGGGGTCGCGGATCGGCAAATCGTCGAGCGAGGCATAACTGGTATAGCCGCGATAATGGTTCTCGCGGCACCAGCGGCGGCCGGCGCTGTCGTCCTCGGCGAGCTGGAGGCAGGAATCCTCCAGCGCGTCGAGGAGATCGTCGTCACCCAGCGGCTCCTGGTAGAGCGGCGTGGAGAAGAGCGTGCGCAGCGTCATCGCTCCCAACCCGTCACCCCGGCCTTGTGCCGGGGTCCACCAGGAAGCGCGCAATGGACAAGGGGCGTGAGGACAGCAGACGCGGCACCGTGGACCACCCCGGCACAAGGCCGGGGTGACGGAAAGTTGTCAGCTCGGCAGACCTCAGTACGCACGCGCCACCAGGATCCGCTCCACCGCCGGCGCGCCGGTGAAGATGCAGGTGCCGGTGGCCGGCGCCGCGTCGTTGGACACGTTGCGGAAGGTGAGCTTGAGCGCCTTGATCCGCTCGACCACCTTGTCGAGCTCCGCGCCGGTCGGCTTCGACCATTCGACCTCGACCCAGCCCGGGAACTTGCCGGCATTCTCGAAATAGCTTTCGAGGCCCGCGAAGTCCGTCACGTCGCGGACGATATTGGCGTCGGTACGCGCCTTGGCCTGATCAAACAGGGTCTTCTGGATACCCTCCAGCGTGCCGACCACATCGCCGAGGAATGCGTCGCGGGCGACGATCTGCGAGTTGAGCTTGCCGTCTTCCTTGTAGAGATCGGTGCGGACGGTGACCGAGACATTGCCCCCGGCCATGTCGCGCCCGCCGACTTCGACCACGATCGGCGCGCCCTTCTTGATCCAGCCCCAGCGCTTGGTGACGGCCTTGATCGCCTTGAGGTCGAGCAGCGCGCGCACCGGCTCGCCGAATACTAGAAGCTTCCCAAGCTCCTGTTGCACGCCCTGGCAATATTCGATCAGCGCCGCGTCCTCGTCATTGTCGCGCAGCATCGGCACGATCACGACCTGCCACGGCGCCAGGCGCGGCGGCACGCGCATGCCGTCGTCGTCGCCATGCGTCATGATCATGCCGCCGATCATCCGGGTCGACATGCCCCAGCTGATCGTCTGGGCGAGCTCCTGCTGCCCTTCCGAATTCTGGAACTTGATGTCCTGCGCCGAAGAGAAGGTGGTGCCGAGAAAGTGGCTGGTGCCCGCTTGCAGCGCCTTGCCGTCCTGCATCATCGCTTCGATGCTGTAGGTCGAGACGGCGCCCGGGAAGCGCTCATTCTCGGGCTTCTCGCCGGCGATCACCGGCATCGCCGCGCAATCCTCGGCGAAGCTGCGATAGATTTCGAGGCCCTTGAGCGTCTCCGCCCGCGCCTGCTCGGCGGTGGCATAGGCGGCATGCGCCTCCTGCCAGAGGAACTCGCTGGTGCGCAGGAACATGCGGGTGCGCATCTCCCAGCGGACGACGTTCGCCCATTGGTTGATCTGCACCGGCAGGTCGCGCCACGACTGGACCCAGCGGCTGAACGCGGCGCCGATCACCGTCTCCGAGGTGGGACGCACGATCAGCGGCTCTTCGAGCTTCGCCGTGGGATCGGGCATCAGCCCACCCTTGCCGTCCGCGATCAGCCGGTGATGGGTGACCACCGCCATTTCCTTGGCGAAGCCCTCGACGTGATCGGCTTCCTTCTCGAAATAGGAGAGCGGGATGAACACCGGGAAATAGGTGTTGTCATAGCCAACGCCCTTGATGCGGTCGTCGAGCAGGCGCTGGATCCGCTCCCAGATGCCATAGCCCCACGGCCGGATGACCATGCACCCGCGCACGCCGCTCTCCTCGGCCATGTCGGCCTCGGTGATGACGGTCTGATACCATTCGGCGAAATTGGCTTCGCGGGTGACGTTGAGCGCATGCTTTATCATGGCGGTGCCTGTAATTCCCTGCCCGGCCCGCCGCAAGCGAGCCGATATTCGCGGCGTTGATTGCGAGATTCATTGAATCTCTTGAATCACCCGTACGTGCGCGGGGCACCGTCGGGACCAGCATCGTGGTGACAAATCAAATCCTACATTGCCAGCGCCATCCGCACCGGCACCCGGCTTGATTCCACCGGCCCGGCTCGCTCTACTGCCCGCCAGGGGGAATCGGGGCATGGAACAGCGGGATGTGGCGGGGCGCGAATTCTCGCGCTCGGGGCTTGTCGTCGGGATCGTCGTGCTGCTGCTGGCGGCGGTGGGTCTCGGCGCCGCGCTGTGGTTCGGCGCGAAGCTGCAGCAGCAGGCGCAATCGCCCGAGGGCATCGCCCAGTCGATCCTGAAGGACCGCAAGGGCGCCCCTTTCTTCGAGGCGCTGCGCGACAATTATCCCAAGGAGTTCGCCGACTATACCGCGCTGCTTTCCCGCCGCGTCCGCGATGGCGCGACGCGCGAGCAGATCCGGGCCGAGAGCTTCACCTGGATGCAGGCGACCACCCAGCGCCATCTCGACGAATTCGTGCAGGCGCCGCACGGCGACCTCAACCTCTATCGCCAGATGGAGATCCAGCTGGTCGAGACGATGCAGCAGGAGGATGTGCGGCTGTGCGGCCAATATGCGATGGGGACGCTGCGCCCCGGCACGCGCTACCCGCCCGAGACCGCCGAGCGGCTGATCGAAGTCGCGGCGTCGTGGATCACCGCCTCGGCCGGCGGGCGCGACCATCCCGCCGATCGCAAGATCCCGAAGGGCGACATATCCGAAGCGGATGCCGTCGCGCTGGTGACGAACATGCGGCACGCGGGGATGAACCAGACCGACCTGGAGGTCTGGACCGATCCCGCGCGGATGGCGCGGGCACGGCCGGAGCAGCAATGCGCGATCGGCCTGTACCTGCTGAAAGGCATCGTCGAGATGCCCCACGCCCCGGCCGACCGGGTTACCGGCTGGCTCGCCTCGCAGAAACTGCCCTGAACGCGCCCGGCAACATTGCCCCCGCGCGCGACTTTCCCTAGCGCCGGGGAATGGCGGGCGATCACATCCTCAAGGGCATCTTGCTGCGATTGTTCGCGGTTGCCTGCCTCGCCACCATGTCCGCGCTGATCAAGCTGGCCGAGGCGCGCGGCGCGGGGCTGGTCGAGACGATGTTCCACCGCCAGCTCTGGGCAGTGCCGCTGGTGACCGCCTGGATCGCCGCGGGCCCCGGCCTGGCATCGATCCGCACCGAGCGCTTCGGCGCGCATGTCTCGCGTACCGCGGTGGGGCTGACCGGCATGATCTTCACCTTCGGCGCGGTGCTGCTGCTGCCGCTGGCCGAGGCGGTGACCTTCCAGTTCACCGTGCCGATCTTCGCGACGATCCTGGGCGCGCTGCTGCTCAAGGAGCCGACCGGCTGGCATCGCTGGGGCGCGGTCGTGGTCGGCTTTGTCGGCGTGCTGATCGTAACCCAGCCGTGGAGCGCGCACGTCCCGCTGTTCGGCGCGACCGTCGGCCTGCTCGCCGCGCTGTTCGTGGCGATCGTCGCGATCCTGCTGCGGCAGATCGGCAAGACCGAGCCGACGGGGACGACGGTGTTCTGGTTCTCCGTCCTGTCGGTGCCGGTGCTGGCGATCCCCTATGCCTTCCAGGTCAAGCCGCACGATCCGATGACCTGGGCAATCCTGGTGGGCATCGGGCTGATCGGCGGGGTCGGCCAGCTCGCCCTGACCGGATCGGTGAAGCACGCCCCGGTCAGCGCGGTGGTGCCGATGGACTATTCGAGCCTGATCTGGGGCACACTCTATGGCTGGGCGATCTTCGGCATGTGGCCGAGCGGCTGGACCTGGCTCGGTGCCCCGGTGATCATCGCGAGCGGGCTGTACATCGTCTGGCGCGAGCGCAAGCGCGGGGTGGGCCCGGCGGTGACCAGCGCGGAGATGGAGCCGGTTTAGGGAAGGTGGAACGGACCTCGGCCACCCCCAACCCAACCGTCACCCTGAACTTGTTTCAGGGTCCAACTCTCCCCAAGCGATATCGCCGGTGGCGCGTTGGATGCTGAAACAAGTTCAGCATGACGACGAATTTCAGACTTTGCGATAGATGAGCATCAGGTTGTTCGCCGGCATCTCCACCAACCGTGCCAGCGCCAGCCCCTGCGCCGCCGCCGCTTCGCTCACCGCCTCGACGAAGCGCAGCCCGAAGCGCGGGTCCTTGTCCTTGAGCCACAGCTCGAACGCCTCGTTCGACGGCGCGGTCTCCACGCCCTCGCGGCGATAGGGTCCGTAGAGGATCAGCGGTGCCCCCTGCCCCAGCACTTTCCCCGCGCCGGCGAGCAGGCCGAGTGTCGCTTGCCACGGGCTGATATGGACCATGTTGACGCAGAGCAGCGCGTCCGCCGGCGGGAAGTCGCCGGCCGCCGCATCGATCTCCAGCGGCGGCTCGACATTGTGCAGCTCGGCGCACCAGTCCGCGATCGAGGCGAGCGCATCGCCGTCCGGATCGCTCGGCTGCCAGGTCAGGCCGGGGAAGCGCTCCGCGAAGAAGGCGCAATGCTCGCCGGTGCCGCTGGCGATCTCGAGCACCATGCCGCTGGCCGGCAGCTCCTCGGCCAGCACCGCGGCGATCGGATCGCGGTTGCGGTCGGTCGCGGGCGCGTGGCGCCTCATGCCGCGCGCGCTTCCTCGAGCAGGCGGCGAGCACGCAGGAACATCTCGACACGCTGCATGGTCAGCATGCCCAGCGCAAAGGCGATCAGCACGTCGGTCATCGCCATCACGTCGAAATGCACGCCCGGGATGCCGAGCGATTCAGCGTTGCGCGCACCGGTGCGGATCAGCACGAGGACGAGGATGAAGGCCATCGCGGCGAGCGAGCCCTTTTGCGAGATCTCGTGCGTCTCCGGGTTCACCGCGATGTGCATCATTCGCCCGCGCTGCCAGCCGAGCGCGGCGCCCGCCAGCAGCGCGGCAAAGGCGGCGACCCAGGTCATCGGCGAGGGCGGCAGGTTCCAGAAGGTCACGCCCGCGATGACGATGTAGAGCGCGGGCACCACCCACAGCCATTCGATCTTGAGCGGGCGCTCGCGGGTGAGCCGCCGCATGCGCAGCGCCAGGACGAGAAGCACGATGGCGATCGGAATCAGGTTGAACAGCGGATTGTGCTGGCCTTGCATGGTTTGCCCCCGGAAACTTGCACGTGACTTATATAAGTAATACAGCTTCTATGCCAGCCGAGTTGCGGTGCAAAGGCAAGAGGATTGCGCATGCGGGATCGCCAGTCCATCAGGGCGTCCGGAGGGTTCATGGACGTCGAACAGGATAGCGCTGGCGTGAAATTCGCGCCGGCGGCCGCTTTCATCGGGACATTGGTGGTGGGCCTCGCGCTCGGCAAGCTGCTGGGCAGCCCCGACCTGCCGCTCAACCATTCGAGCGAGCGCGGGCTGGGCTCATTGGCGACCCTGCTCGGCGTGGGCATCATGCTCTCCGCCGTCGGGCTGTTCCGTGCCGCCGGCACCGATCCCAAGCCGTGGAAGCGCACCACCGCGCTGGTCACCGACGGCGTCTATCGCTGGTCGCGCAACCCGATGTATTTCGGGATGGCGCTGGCCTATGCTGGCGTGGCGATCTGGATGGACAGCCTCGTCACGCTGCTGCTGCTGATCCCGCTGCTGATCGTGATCCAGCGCGAAGTGATCGAGCGCGAGGAGCTGTACCTCTCGGCGAAGTTCGGAGAGCGATATCTGGCCTATAGGGCCGCGGTGCGCCGCTGGATCTAGGCGCCACCTGCTCCCCAACCTCTAAGGCCGCCGGGGGAAGTCGCCGCGGATCGCGACGCAGTAGCGCAGCCGCTTTTCCTTGTCGGTCACCGGGGTCGGGATCGCCTTGCGCAGGTCGGGCAGCGCGAAGTTCGTGGAGCCGTTGCCGCCATAGCTGCTGCTGAACAGCGCAAAGAGCGCCTGGTTGCCCTGGATCGGCAGCAGCCGGCCATCGGCCTCGGCCCAGCCTTCCGGGCAGAAATCGAAACCGATCAGCCGGACCTCGCCCACGATCGCGTCGCGCTGGGCATGGGCGGGCAGCGCGAAGCCGATGGCGGCGATGGCGGATGCTAGCAGCACGGTCTTCATGGCATTTCCCCCTTGAAAGCACCGCGCAGCCTGCCTCAGCGCCCGCGCGCGGCGCAATCGGCATTTGGTCGGTTCCGGAGCAGTGCCGCCCTGAACGAAAGCGCCTGCCGGCACGTTGAAGGGATATGATCGACGCCCTCGCCCTGCCCGAGCCCCTGCTCCGCCGTATCGGCGCGGCGGCGAGCGAGATGATGGGCTCGGCGCCCGGAATGGACTTCGATTTCTCGGTACCGGCGGGCGAGCCGGCGCTGGTGCCGGCGGACTCGGTGTCGTGGCGGGTGTTCAAGAACCCGGTCACCCTGTTCATCGGCGGCGTTGCGGCGGTAATCCTCGAACTTGCCGAGCCGGGGGTGCGCGATGGCGTGTGGCAGCATTCGAGCTTCCGCACCGATGCGCTCACCCGCCTCAGGCGCACCGGCCTTGCGGCGATGATGACGGTCTATGGTCCGCGCGGCCGGGCCGAGGCGATGATCGCCGGCGTGGTGCGCGCGCATGACCGGGTAGCCGGGGTCACCAGCGAGGGCCATGGCTACCGCGCCAATGATCCGGTGCTGCTCGACTGGGTGCAGGCGACCGCCTCCTATGGCTTCATCCGCGCCTATCACTTCCATGTCGAGCGGCTGAGCTACCGCGAACGCGACAGCGCGCTGGCGGAGGGCGCGGCGGTGGCGCGGCTCTATGGTGCGATCGGCGCGCCGAAGAGCGAGGCGAGGATGGCGGCGCTGTTCGCGAAGATGGACGCGCGGCTGGTCCCCTCGCCCATCATCCACGATTTCCTGGCGATCATGGTGAAAGTGCCGGCGCTGCCGCGGGTGGCGCGGCCGTTCCAGAAGATGCTGCTGCGCGCCGCGGTCTCACTGCTGCCCGATCCGCTGATCGACCGGCTGGGGCTGGAGGACTGGCGACTGCGCGGGTTCGAGCGGAGGCTGGTGCGGGCAGTGGCACGGATGGCCGAGCGGGTGCCGCTGCTGGACTCCCCGCCGGCGAAAGCGAGCGAGCGGCTGGGATTGCCGGCGGACTGGTTGTGGAAGCGATAGCTCCCCCCCTGAAAGGGAGGGGTCGGGGGTGGGTGGAGACTTGGCGATACTGCAGCCGAGCGCCCGCTCGATTGCCGTATCGCGTAAATCGACCCACCCCTAGCCCCTCCCTTTCAGGGAGGGGGACCAGAAGGTTCTTACTCCGCAGCCTCGGCCTGGGCCGGAGCCTTCCACGCCAGCACCGGCTTGCGGGCCGCGAGCGTCTCGTCGAGGCGGCGGCGCGGGGCGAAGTGCGGGGCGGTCTTGATCGTCGGGTCGCCATTCTTGGCGCGGGCAGCCACGCTGCGGAACGCGCCGATGAACTGGTCGAGCGTCGCCTTCGACTCGGTCTCGGTCGGCTCCACCAGCATCGCGCCGTGGACGACGAGCGGGAAATACACCGTCATCGGGTGATAGCCCTCGTCGATCAGGCCCTTGGCGATGTCGATCGTCGACAGGCCCTCGGGCAGGCCCTTATCGCTGAAGATCGCCTCGTGCATGCACGGGCCGTACTTGGCGAAGGGTGCGTCGAGCACGTCGGTCATCGAGCGCAGGATGTAGTTGGCGTTGAGCACCGAATCCTCGGCGACCTGGCGCAGGCCATCGGCGCCGTGGCTGAGGATATAGGTCAGCGCGCGCGTGAACATGCCCATCTGGCCGTTGAACGCGGTCATGCGGCCGAAGGTGCCGGCATGATGCTCGCCCGCGGTCTCTTCCTCGACGAGGTGGAACTTGTCGCCCTGCTTCTCGACGAACGGCAGCGGCGCATAGGGCGCCAGTGCCGCCGACAGCACGACCGGGCCCGAGCCCGGGCCGCCGCCGCCATGCGGGGTCGAGAAGGTCTTGTGCAGGTTGATGTGCATCGCATCGACGCCGAGATCGCCCGGGCGGACCCGGCCGACAATCGCGTTGAAGTTGGCGCCGTCGCAATAGACATAGCCGCCCGCCGCATGCACCGCGTCCGAGATCGCCTTCATGTCGCGCTCGAACAGGCCGCAGGTATTGGGGTTGGTGATCATCACGCCGGCGATGTCGGGCCCCAGCCGCGCCTTGAGCGCTTCGAGATCGACACGGCCGTCCTCGGTCGCGGGGATGTCCTCGACCGAGAAGCCGGCGAACGCCGCCGTCGCCGGGTTGGTGCCGTGCGCGCTGGTCGGGACGAGCAGGATCTTGCGGTCCTGCTGGCCCTGCGCGTCGAGCGCCGAGCGGATCGCGAGGATGCCGCAAAGCTCGCCATGCGCGCCGGCCTTGGGGCTCATCGCCACCGCCTGCATGCCGGTGAGCGTGATCAGCCAGTGCGCGAGCTGGTCGATGACCTCCAGCGCACCCTGCACCGTATCGACCGGCGCGAGCGGGTGGATATCGGCGAAGCCCGGCAGGCGTGCCATGCGCTCGTTGAGGCGCGGATTATGCTTCATCGTGCACGAGCCGAGCGGGAACAGGCCCAGGTCGATCGCGTAGTTCTGGCGCGACAGGCGGGTGTAGTGGCGCACCGTCTCGGGCTCGGAAAGGCCCGGCAGGCCGATCTCGCTCGAACGCTCCAGCCCGCCGAGGCGCGAGGGCGCCGCAGGGACTTCGCCGAAATCGACGCCGGTGGTCTCGGACGAGCCGATCTCGAAGATCAGCGCCTCGTCGAGCATCAGCGCACGGTTGCCGGTGAAGGTCGAGAGGTTGCCCGCCTCGCCCGCTTCCGGGGTGGTGGGGCGCCAGCCGGACTGGTTGATCGTGCTCATGCCAGCACCTCCTGGAGTGCGGAGGCAAGCGTCTCGACGTCCTCCGATGTGGTGGTTTCCGTGACCGCGACGATCAGGCCGTTGGCGAGATCATCGGCACCCGGATAGAGGCGGCCGAGCGACACGCCAGCGAGGATTCCCTGGTCGGCAAGCGTGCGGACGACCGGACGAGCCTCCTTCGAGAGCTTCAGCGTGAACTCGTTGAAGAAGGTCGGAGTGACCAGCTCGACGCCCGGCACCTGGGCCAGGCGGTTCGCGGCGGCCGAGGCCGTGGCATGATTGATCGCGGCGAGCTGGCGCAAGCCCTTCTCGCCGAGCAGCGTCATGTGCACCGACATGGCGAGCGCGCACAGCACCGAGCTGGTGCAGATGTTCGAAGTCGCCTTCTCGCGGCGGATATGCTGCTCGCGGGTGCTGAGCGTCAGCACATAGCCGCGCTTGCCCTCGGCATCGACCGTCTCGCCACAGAGGCGACCCGGCATCTGGCGGACCAGCTTTTCCGAGCAGGCGAACAGGCCGACATAGGGCCCGCCGAACTGCAGGCCGACGCCGAGCGACTGGCCCTCGCCCACCACGATGTCCGCACCCATCTCGCCCGGCGCCTTGATCGCGCCCAGCGCCACCGGCTCGGTGACGACGGCGACGAGCAGTGCCTTCTTGGCATGCGCGGCTTCGGCGAGCTTGGAGAGGTCGGCGATACGGCCGAGGATATCCGGATACTGGACCACGACGCACGAGGTATCGTCGTCGATCCGGGCGATCAGGTCATCGGTGTCCGGAGTCGGGCTCAGCGTGGGGAGCGCCGTGACCAGCTGGTCGCCGGTGAACTTGGCCATGGTCTCGGCAACCGAGACATAATGCGGGTGCAGACCGCCCGAGAGGATCGCCTTGCCCCGCTTGGTGACGCGGCGGGCCATGGTGATGGCTTCCCAGCACGCGGTCGAGCCATCGTACATCGAGGCGTTCGCCACGTCGCAGCCGAGCAGCCGCGCGATCTGCGACTGGAACTCGAACATCATCTGCAGCGTGCCCTGCGCGATTTCCGGCTGATAGGGCGTGTATGCGGTGAGGAACTCGCCGCGCTGGATGATGTGATCGACGCTGGCCGGCACATGGTGGCGATAGGCGCCGGCACCGAGGAAGAAGGGCGCTGCCCCCGCGGCAAGGTTCTTCGCCGCCAGCTTCGTCATGTGGCGTTCGACCGCGAGCTCGCTGGCATGCATCGGCAGGCCGGGGATCGGGCCGTCGAGCACGGCGCTCTCAGGAACATCGACGAAGAGATCGTCGATCGACTTGGCGCCGATGACGCCGAGCATCGCCTCGCGATCGGGCTGGGTAAGGGGAAGGTAGCGCATCAGGGCCTTCTCACTGGGTATTGGCGGGAGCGCCTTCGGACGGGGTCCAGGCGCGGATATCGGAGGGTTCGATGCCGGCGGAACGGTCGGTGCCGCCTGCGCCGGTGCAGCTGTCCTTGGCCACCTGGGCGGTGATCACGACATAGCGTTGCTGGAAGGGCGCGGCCTGGCGGTCAAAGGCTTCGTCGCCCCCGATCCCGATCAGCGGGATGGCCTGCATCTCGTCCAGAGCGGCTCTTGCGGCCTTGAGCGCCTCGGGCGTGGTCTTGTCGCCGGCGCTGCGCTTGAAGGCATCCTTATAGGCATCCCATGCCTGCTTGCTGGCAGTCATGTGGCAGTCATAGCCGGCGCACTCACCGAGATAGCCGGCCAGCCGGACGGGCTTGCCCTTCAACGCCTCGCATTGCGCGATATAGCGATCGACCGTCGGCAGCTGCGGCGCCTGGCCGCAGCTGCCGAGCAATGCCGTTGCGGCGCAAAGGGCAAGCACACGTATCACAGCTTCGAGACGTAGTCCTGATAGGCACTGTCGTTCATCAGGCTGTCGAGCTCGCCGGTGTCGCTGAGCGTCAGCTTGAAGAACCAGCCCTCGCCCTCGGGGTCTTCGTTGACCAGCGCGGGATTGTCGGCGAGCGCTTCATTGCCCTCGATGACGGTGCCCGACACCGGCGCATAGACGTCCGACGCGGCCTTGACCGACTCGACCACGGCAGCGTCGTCACCCTTGGCGACTTCCTTGCCCTCTTCCGGCACTTCGACGAACACGATGTCGCCGAGCTGGCTCTGGGCGTATTCGGTGATGCCTACCGTGGCGGTGTCGCCATCGACGTCGATCCACTCATGATCTTCGGTGAAATAGCGGCTCATCAGGCTCCCTTTCTGACGTACTTGTGGGCGACGAAGGGCATCTTCACGACCTCCGCCGAATGGATCTTGCCACGCTGGGCAAGGGTGATCTTGGTGCCGGGCTCGGCCGATGCGGCGGGCACATAGGCCATGGCGATCGGCTTCTGGAGGGTCGGCGCGAAGCCGCCGCTGGTGACCTTGCCGACTTCGTTGCCATCGGCATCGAGGACGAGGCCGCCCTCGCGGACCGGCTGGCGTCCCTCGACGATCAGGCCGACGCGCTTGAGGATCGGGCCGTTCTCGCGCTCGAGCATGATGCGCGCGTGGCCGGGGAAGCCGCCTTCTTCGCGACGGCGCTTCTTGAGCGCGAAGCCGAGCTGGGCGGCGACCGGCGTGGTCTCGGTATCGAGGTCATGGCCGTAGAGCGGCAGGTCCGCCTCGAGGCGCAGCGAATCGCGGGCACCGAGGCCGATCGGCTTGACTTCGGGCTGGGCGGTGAGCGCATCGGCCAGCGCCTCGGCAGCCTCCGCGGGCACCGAGATCTCGAAGCCATCCTCGCCGGTATAGCCCGAGCGGCTGATCCACAGGTCGTGACCTTGCCACTGGAAGGCCGCGCCCTGCATGAAGACCAGCGCCGAGACGCACGGGATCACCCGCTCCAGCGCCACAGCCGCTTCCGGCCCCTGCAGCGCGAGCAGCGCATGGTCTTCCATGTGATTGAGGCCGATCTCGTCGGCCAGGAACTCGCGGAAATGGGCGATGTCGTCCCATTTGCAGGCGCCGTTGACGACCATGTACACTTCGCCGTCCTGGATGCGGGTGAGCATCAGGTCGTCGAGGATGCCGCCATTCTCGGCCATCAGCAGCGAATAGACCGGGTGCGAGAACTTCGCGGCCTGGATATCGGCGGGCATCAGCGCCTCGAGCGCGGCTTCGACGCCTTCGCCGGTGAAGGTCAGCTGGCCCATATGGCTGACGTCGAACAGGCCGGCATGCTCGCGGGTCCAGACATGCTCCGCCATGATGCCTTCATACTGGACGGGCATTTCATAGCCGGCGAACGGGACCATGCGGCCGCCACGGGCGCGGTGCCAGGCATCGAGCGGGAGCTTGAGCAGCTCGGCTTCGCCCTCCCCGCCTTCGGGATCGGCGCTCAGGGTCTGGTCCTGGACTTGCTCGCTCATCTGCACGCTCCGGATTCAAGTAGGGACACGATGCAATGGCGCGGAATCCTCGCGCCGTTCCATCGCCCCCTCTGTCACGGAACCTGAGAGCTTTCGCCAGTCGCCTGGCTTACCCCTTCGGTGGGACGTGGCCGGGCCGCGTCCGCTTTCCAGAGTGTCGTGTACGCGCGGTCCCTTGTGCCTGAGAGATTCCGGGGCGGTTGCTCCTTCGGCGGTGGGTTGCCCCACACTCTCCCGCGCGTGCCTATCGACAGGAGGCAGCCTTGGCCGCCCCCTCGATTCGAGTCAATTGCATTGCTTGCAAAGCGTGGTCGGACGTTGCCGCCCGGGACGCAATCAGCGCGTGACGTTGTACTTGAGCTGGTCCTCGGTCAGCTGGAAGCCGACCAGCGCCTCGAACGTCGCGGACAGAACCGCGCCGCGGATCGAGGGATCGGCGAGCGGGTCCATCGCCGCCGACTGCTCACCGGCCTTGCGCTTCTCGGTCAGGCGCTTGCGGACATCGTCCGGCAGGGTCGCGGCGCTGCGATCGACATAGGTGGTGGCGGTGCCGGTGGTCTGGGCGCGCAGCTGGCCGGGCTCGAAGTGCACGGTAACGCGGTTGATCCGCTTGGCGACCACCGAGCTGCCGCCACGCACGACCGTGACGAAATAGGGGAAGCTGACGTCACGCGCGCCATCGGCGTTCTGGCGGCGGGCCAGCACATCGAAATTGACCGTGGTGACGACCTGGGGGCCGGCGTCGTCGCACTTAGAGGTGACGTTGGTCATCACCGCATTGACGTCGATCGCGCTGGCTTCGCGGCTGTTCGCCGGATTGAAGATCGTGATGTCGCCGGTGCCCGCGGGAATCGCGACATGCGGGCAGGCCGAGCGGACCGCCGTGATGCCGGCGCCGCCGCCGGAGGCGTCGATCTCGCCGGTTTTGGCGCAGGCGCCGAGCGCGAGCGGGATCAGGGCGACAACGGCAAGCTTGCGGACCAAGACGGAAACCCTTTCAAACACACGGGACCAGAAGGGGTCCAAAGCGGCGCGCACCATAGGAACCGCGTTGAGCCCGCGCAAGCAATCGCGTAGGTGCGAGGCGGAACTATGGCAGACCAACTCAAACCTGTGCTCGAGCTGCTGATCGCAGCCCCCCGTGGCTTCTGCGCTGGCGTGGACCGCGCCATCCGTATCGTCGAGCTGGCGATCGAGAAATATGGCGCGCCCGTCTATGTGCGGCACGAGATCGTCCACAACAAATATGTCGTCGACAGCCTGAAGGCGATGGGCGCGATCTTCGTCGAGGATCTCGATCAGGTGCCGGACGGCGTGCCGGTGGTGTTCTCCGCGCACGGCGTTCCCAAGGCAGTGCCGGCCAAGGCGGAGGAGCGCGGGCTCGACTATCTCGACGCGACCTGCCCGCTCGTCTCCAAGGTGCATCGCCAGGCCGAGCGGCTGGTCAATGCCGGACGGCATATCCTGTTCATCGGCCATGCCGGCCATCCCGAGGTGATCGGCACCTTCGGCCAGGTGCCCGAAGGCGCGATGACCCTGGTCGAGACGCCCGAGGACGCCGAGCGGGTAAGCGTGGGCGACGGCGAGAACCTCGCCTTCCTCACCCAGACGACGCTGTCGGTGGACGATACCGCGGCGACGCTGGCGGTGCTCAAGCGGCGCTTTCCGAATATCCTGGCGCCCGGCCCGAACGACATCTGCTACGCGACCACCAACCGCCAGGGCGCGGTGAAGGCAATCGCCTCGTCGGTCGACCTGATGCTGGTGATCGGCGGCAAGAACTCGTCCAATTCGCTGCGCCTCGTCGAAGTCGCCGAGCGCCAGGGCACCACCGCCTATCTGATCCCGCGTGCCGAGGATATCGACTGGGCCTGGTTCGAAGGCGTCGGCACCGTCGGCGTGAGCGCGGGTGCCTCCGCCCCCGAACTGCTGGTGCGCGAGCTGGTGGACAAGCTCTCGGAGCGCTTCGAGGTGAGCGAGCGCGAAGTGGAGACGGTGCCCGAGAACGTCACCTTCAAGCTGCCGCGCGGGCTGGAAGCGCCTGATAGGGCAGCCAAGCACAACTAAGTTGTGCGGGCGCGCCCGACGGGCGATGGGTCGCCGCGTTCGAGGGGATAGGGGGGCAGCGTGGCGGTCTACACTCAGGTATCGGCGGAAGCGCTGTCGGATTTCCTGGCGAAGTTCGATGTGGGCGAGCTCGTCTCGGCCAAGGGCATTGCCGAGGGCGTGGAGAACTCCAACTATCTCGTCGATACCAGCAAGAGCCGCTTCATCCTGACGCTCTACGAGAAGCGCGTGGCGGAGGGCGACCTGCCCTATTTCATGGCGCTGCTCGAGCATCTGGCGGACAAAGGCCTGCCGGTGCCGCCCGCCGTGCCGGACCGCGACGGCACGCTGATCCACCAGCTGGAGGGACGCCCGGCGTGCCTGATCCAGTTCCTGTCGGGCGTATCGGTGTCGCACCCGACGCCGGCGCAGGCGCGTGCCGCCGGCGAGGCGATGGGCAAGCTGCACAAGGCGGCCGAGGACTTCCCGCTGAACCGGCCCAATTCGATGGGCCTCGCCGAATGGCAGCCACTGTTCGAGCGCTGCGGCCGCGACCTCGATGGCATCGCGCCGGGACTGTACGACCGCGCGGGCAAGGCGCTCGACACGATCCTCGCCGCCTGGCCGGAGGATCTGCCGACCAGCGCGATCCATGCCGACCTGTTCCCCGACAATGTGCTGATGCTCGGCAACCGGGTGACCGGGCTGATCGACTTCTATTTCGCCTGCACCGACATCCGCGCCTATGACCTGGCGGTGATGCACGGCGCCTGGGCCTTTGACGGCAAGGGCGAGAATTTCTCAGCGGAGATCGGCGCGGCGCTGATCGAGGGCTATGCCGCAAGCTTCGGCCTGTCCGATGCCGAGCGCGCCGCCCTGCCGATCCTGGCCGAGGGCGCGGCGCTCCGTTTCTTCCTGACCCGCGCCTGGGACTGGCTCAACACGCCGGCGGACGCGCTTGTCACCAGGAAAGATCCGCTCGCCTATATGCGCCGGCTGGACTTCTACGCGGCAAAGGGCGACGCGCTGTTCGCATGAGCGAACTGCAACATGTCGAAATCGCCACCGATGGCGCGTGCAAGGGCAATCCCGGCAAGGGCGGCTGGGGCGTGGTGCTACGCATGGGCGACACCGAGAAGGAACTCTCGGGTGGCGAGAAGCACACCACCAACAACCGCATGGAGATGATGGCGGCGATCCAGGGCCTGAAGGCGCTCACGCGCCCCTGCCGCGTCACCCTCTCCACCGACAGCCGCTATGTCATGGACGGGCTGACCAAGTGGATCCATGGCTGGATGAAGAATGGCTGGAGGACCGCCGACAAGAAGCCGGTGAAGAATGCCGACTTGTGGCAGGAACTGCTCGCCGCCGCCAAGCCGCACCAGGTGAAATGGGTGTGGGTGAAGGGCCATGCCGGCCATCCGGACAATGAGCGCGCCGACAAGCTGGCGAGCGATGCCGCGATCGGGATGTGACCGGCGACGGCGATTGGCCTATCGAACGGACCGCGCCCCGATACCGATATTCTAGGAAGACGACGTGACCAATCCGGCTTCGACCGACCATATGACCGAGGCACGCGCCGCGCTCGCCGAAGCGATGGCGCTGCATGAACAAGGTGACCTCGAAGGCGCCGAAGCCGGCTATCGCAAGGTGCTGGCACAGGGCTATCGCCCGGCGGACGTGCTGCCGCTGCTCGCCGGCCTGCTCGGGCGCCTGACGCGCCCCGAAGATGCACTCGCCGCCTGGGACCAGCTTCTCGCGATCGAGCCCGATCATGCCGTGGCGCTGCATGAAAAGGGGCTGACGCTGCACTGGCTCGGTCGCACCGGCGATGCGATCGCGACACTCGAGCGCGCCTGCGCGGTCGATCCCGAAAACCCGATCGCGATCGGCAACCTCGCCGTGGTGCTGGCCGATGCCGGCCGGAACCTCGACGCACTCCAGCATTTCCGCCGTGCGCTCGCGCTGCAGCCGGACAATCTGCACCTGCGCCACCAGGTCCGGCGCCTCGGCTCGGGGTCGGTGCCCTTCTGGCACATCCCGATGATGAACGACGCGCCGCGCAACGACGCGTTCGAGGATGCGATCAAGGCCGCGATCGCCGTCACCGGCCCCGACGCCCGGGTGCTCGACATCGGCGCAGGCAGCGGCCTGCTGTCGCTGATGGCCGCGCGTGCCGGGGCAAAAAGGGTCGTGGCGTGCGAGATGGATCCGATGATCGCCGACATGGCGCAGCGGATCGTCGCCCGGAACGGCTACGCCGATCGCGTCACGGTGCACGCCAAGCCCTCGACCGAACTCGCCATCGGCACCGAACTCGATGCGCCGGCCGATATCCTGGTCTCGGAAATCCTCTCAAGCGACCTGCTGACCGAGAAGGTGCTCGACACGTTCGAGGACGCCCATCGCCGCCTCCTCGCGCCCGACGCGATCGTGATCCCGCGCGCGGCGAGCGCGATGGGATGCCTGGTGGCAAGCGAGAACCTGGCCGACTATTCCTTTGTCGGCGAGGTTTCCGGGTTCGATCTTTCCGCCTTCACTGCCTTCGCGCCGCAGCGCCTGCCGATCCACGGCACGATGACCGCATGGGATCGCCTGTCGGACGATCTGGAGCTCGTTCGCCTCGACCTGACGCAGAAGAAGCATGACGCGGTACTCGCGCGGCTGAGCATTCCGGTCACCGCGAGCGGGCGCGCCATCGGCATCGTCCAGTGGATGCATATCGACCTGTGGGACGGCGTGTCGTTCGACAATCACCCCGATCGCTATACCGATGGCGGCTGGCTCCAGCTCCTGCACAGCTTCCCCGAGCCGATCGACGTGGTGGCGGGGCAGACGCTGGACATCGCGGTCGGTCACGACCGGATCACGCTGATCCTGCTCCCGCTCGCCTAACCGTCAGGCTGCGCGAAGATGCGGTGTTGCCTCAGCCCTGACGCAGCAGCCAGGTGAGCGCGGTCTCGGCGCGCCCGAAGATGCGCAGATAGGGTTGGGTCATCTCGCGGCGGATCTGCATGCGGGCAATCGCGCTTTCGGTGACGATCGCGATGCGGCTGGCCGCGGGAAAGCCGGCGAAGTGGCGACGAAAGGCCGCCACCGCCGCCTGCGCCTGCACGCCGCTGCGGCGCATGTCCATGCGCAGGAGATAGCCGGGCGCGAACCCCTCGGCATCGAACTGGTCGCGCAGCTTGCGGGCATAGTCGCCGACTTCGTCAGGCCCGAACATCGCAAGCCACTCGATATCGAGCAGATTCAGCTCTTTACGGAAGGCAACGCGGTACATGTGGCCGCTCTTGCAGCCAAAGGTTAAGGGAATCTAGACCGTGCCCAATGCGAAACGATTTGTCATGGGCACGCCACCGGGAAGCGCGCGCGGCTACCGCGCCTAGCCTTCGTCCTTGACGAAGAACTTGTCGATCACTTCGCGGGCCAGCCGTGCCGGACGCAGCGTTTCGGCATCGAGGCAGCACCAGCTCGACTTGACCTCGGCCAGCACTTCGCCGCCGCGGCGGATCACCGTCTCGTAGAAAGCGCGCGCGCCCTGGACCTTTTCGAGCAACACCGTGGCGACCACGTCGTCCTCGAGGAAGGCAGGCTTGCGATAGGTGATCTCGTGCTTGAGCGCGACCCAGAGGTGCTCGGCCACCGCCTCGACCGGCGCCAGCGCCTGCCAGTGGCTGATCACCGCTTCCTGCACCCACTTCAGATAGGAAGCGTTGTTCACGTGCCCCATGAAGTCGATATCGTCCTGAGCGACGTCGATCGGGAATTCATAGGGGAGCGCGGTGCCGGACATGTTTCCGGAATGTAGCGCATCAAGCGTTTCGAAGCGACTAAAATCCCCGGAAAACTGCGGTTTATGCGCAAAGCGCGCTTGCCGTAGCGTCATTCCGCAACCGCCTCGTTCGCGGATGCGGTTTTGCACCCAGGATTCCGTCCCAAGCCGCGTCGGGTAGTCACGGGAAGGAATCGCCCATGAAGCTCCGCCACGCCGTACCGACGCTCGTCCTGCTCACCGCAACGGCCTGCACTCCCGTCCAGATGCGCCTGCCCGTCACTTCCCCCGAGCGGACCGAGCAGGCGGTGCTCGAAGGCATAGGGGACAATCATGACGGCGAATTCATCCTGGCCGAATATGACGGCAGCTTCGTGCGCGGTGCCGGCTATCGCTGGTTCGGCAACGGGATCGGCGAAGCAGTGCAACTGGATGGCGGCGCCGCCTTCATCGTGCGCGGCGGGGAAATCCGGGGCGAGCTGAGCGCGGAATGCCGCTCCTCCGCCACCGATGTCGGCACCGGTGCGATCACCATCCGCACGCGCGGCATGGCCTATCGTTGCCGCTATGCCCGCGACCGCGAGCCGATCGCCGCACGGCTCGTGCTCGACGAGCGCGGCGCGCTGATGCGCGAGGAGCGGCGCGGCCATATCGATATGGAAGGCGTGCGGATCGACCTGCGCTCCGAGCATCGCCTTGCAGGCAGCGGCCTGCCGATGGCGATGCCCCTCGGCTATGTCTTCTCGATCGGTGGCGACGTGATCGGCGGAATCGACCTGAACGGCCGGTCAAAACACGTGCTCCTGCCCCGCGACCCGGCGTTGCGCGAAGCGGTGGTGGCGGCCGCACTCTCGCTGGCGCTGTTCATCGATCCCGAGATCGGCGAGATGTCGGAATAATTGGCCTTACCACTTGACTCGAAAACGTCGGGCCAACATCGTCCGGGCATAGCCGCGATGACAGCGGTAGCATGATGGGGATGTCCGATGAAACTGAAGCTCGCCGCCGCTCTGGCCGGAGTCGCACTCACCACCGCCGGCAGCGGCATGGCCCGCCCGGTTGCGCCGGCCGTGGCGACCGCCCCCGCCCTGCCCAGCCGCGCGCAGGTGATGGCATCGATGGAGCGCGTCGCCGACTGGCAGCTCACCCATCTCGACGACCTCAGCTACATGCCCGCCGCGCGCCCCAGCACCAAGCGCGCCCGCGACTGGCAGCAGGCGACCTTCTGGGTCGCGCTGACGCACCTCGCCGACCGCTCGAGCAGCGTACGCTACAAGGATGCGATCTTCGCCAAGGGCAAGGAGGAAGGCTGGCGGCTGGGCGACCGGCTCTACCATGCCGACGACCATATCATCGGCGCAGCCTGGATCTGGGCCGCGCGCCACGGCGCGGGCGCGCAGGCGCTCGCCCCGATGCGCGCGAGCTTCAACCAGATCCTCGCCGCGCCCAAGACCAACGACCTGCTGTTCACCGCGCCCGAGCCCGGCAAGGGCGATCCGACCTGCACCACCCGCTGGTGCTGGTGCGACGCGCTGTTCATGGCACCACCGACGCTGTGGGCGCTGAGCAAGGACACGAAGGACAAGCGCTACGCCGCCTTTGCCGACAAGGAATATCGCGCGACCACCGACTATCTGTTCGACAAGTCCGAGGACCTCTATTTCCGCGACAGCCGCTTCTTCGACCAGCGCGGCGCCCATGGCGAGAAGCTGTTCTGGAGCCGCGGCAATGGCTGGGTGTTCTCCGGCCTGGCCCGGATGATCCCCGAGATTCCGGCCAAGGATCCGCGCCGCCCCTATTACGTCAAGCTGTTCAAGGAGATGGCGGCGAAGCTGGTGAAGCTGCAGCGCGGCAACGGCTATTGGCCGCCCTCGCTGCTCGCCGATCCCGAGCGCTCGCAGGATGAATCGAGCGGCACCGGCTTCTACGTCCATGGCATGGCATGGGGAATCAAGGCTGGTCTTCTCGATCGCAAGACCTATCTCCCTGCGGTTACAAAGGGTTGGGCGGCACTTGAGAGAGCCGTTCAGCCGAATGGAATGTTGGGCTGGGTACAGCAAGTGAGCGACCGGCCGGACGTCGTGAAGGCCGAGGACGCGCAATTCTATGGTACGGGCGCGTATCTGCTCGCCGGCGCCGCGGTCCATGATCTGACGAGGTAAGGAAGACATATGAAGCATGCCCTCTGGCTCCTCGCCGCCCCCCTGCTGGTCGCGGCCGGGCAGGACAGCCCGCCGCCGGCCCCGCTGGCGACGCTCAACGTCCGCCAGGCGGATGGCAGCTACAAGCTGGTCGACCGGTTCGACGTGCCGGCGGATCACAAGATCCATGACGGCATGATCGCGATGGAAGGACCAGGTTGGGAGAGCGACAAGGTCGCCTATCGCCTGTACCTCGACGAGCGGAACGTGCCCGACATCTATGGCAAGAAGCTGCCCGGGAACGTGCTGCCGACGATCGGCATGGGCCAGGACAATTATCACTCGATGGCACCCTGGGGGCAGGACATCTTCCAGGTCGACCAGTCGCTCGGCATGGGCGGGATCGGCGTGCTGCGCGGCGGCGCGGCGACCCAGCTCGGCAAGGCGAAGATCAGCGCGCGCGTGTTCAACACCGATCGCGCGGCGACGGTGCTGGTCAACAATGTCGGCTTCCCCGGCGAAGGCGGGCCGGCCGACCTTTCGACCACCTACCGGATCTTCGCGGGATCGCGGCTGACCAATGTCGAGGCGCGGGTGAGCGGCAAGGTGCCGCAGATGATCGCGGGGCTGACGCTGCACGACGGGGTCAGCAAGATCGAGAGCCCGAAGCGCGGCAAGTGGCGCTATTTCGCCACCTGGGGCAAGCAGAGCCTGGCCGGGGACGATCTGGGCATCGCGCTCTTCTATCCGGCCGACGAGGCCGCGGGCACCGGCAGCGACGGCAAGACGCTGTACGTGACCTTCTGCGACCCGCGGAACATCCGCTATGCGTTCGGTGCCGTCTGGGTGCAGGAGCCGGGCGCGCCGAAAACCGAGCGCGAATTCCGGAAGTGGCTGGACGATACCGCGACCGACCTGGCGACCCAGCCCTATGTGGTGGGCGCGGTGCAGAAGACCTGCGCGGCGAAGTGAAGAGGCCCTGACGGTTCCCCGGCTTTCGCCGGGGAACGGACGCCTAGCTATCTGCCTTAGGATTGGACTCGCTCACGCCCGAGCCGTTCCCGAAATAGCGCTTCAGCTCGGTCTCCGGCGCAAGCGGATAGCTGTCACCCCAGGCACCGCGCGCGCGGCGCAGCAGCTCGTCCAGCTCGCCGGGCAGCGGACGCAGCTCGGGCATCGGCCAGGTCTCGACCTTGCGGTAATAGGGCTTGAGATAGTCGGTGGCCCCGCGCAGGCCCTTGCCGCCGTCCTGGTAGTTCCACAGATCGACGCCGACGCACCTGGCCATATCCGCGACGTCATAGGCGGCAAGCAGCGCATAGATCGAATAATGGAGGCTGCGCGTACGGGTGAGCTCGAGCGGCAGCTTGCCCTCCGGCGTGAACTGCGGCGCGATGCGCTTCTTCGGGAAAGCCTCGGCCACCGCCCTGGTCATTTCCGGCCTGCGGGCGAACAGCGCGAATTGCGCGGTCTGCGCGTCGAACCACATGCCATGGTTGTTCTTGGCGGCATTCTCCGCCTTGCCGTTCCTGCTCGACTGCATCCAGTCGAGATAGTCGGAGAACCACTTCTCCAGACCCTTCTGCTCCTCGGCGGTGAGCTTGCCCGCCGGGCCGATCAGCCCGATGCCGTCGACGACCCGCTCGAGCCGCGAGGTGTCGAGCACGCCTTCCGCCCTGCCCTCCTCGCGCCCGGGAACGGCCTGGGCATAGTTCATGTTCGGGTTCATCCGCGTCGCGGGCGTCAGGAACCAGGTGCGCACCAGGCTGGCCGCGCGACCGGCGTAACGCGGGTTGTCGGAGAAATAATAGGCCAGGCTCAACGTCTCGACGTCCGAGCTCATCCCCTCCAGATCGCTGACGTCGAACTTGTCGGTGTTGCGGTCGGGATTGATCTCGCCGTCGCGGCGTATGTAAGGCAGCCCGGTCTTCGTGGCAGGATCGGGCCACCAATAGGGGCCGATGCTGAGATAGTCGTGGCGATCGCCCGAGGGCGGGATCGTCCTTTTGTCGGTCACCGTATAGAGCGGCCGCTTCATCGCCGCCTCGGCGCGGGCGATCAGCCGCTCATAGGCTGCCTTCACCGCCGGATCGGTGGCGATCGCGGCCTTGAGCCGCGCCATCACGTCCGGCGCCAAGAAAAAGGTCCTGCGTCCATCGAACGCCGCGGAATATCCTTCCGCGCCGTTGCAGACCGGCTGCTGCGTATTCTGGCCAGGGGAGGCGATCCCGGCATGGGAGGCAGCCTGCGGCGCGAACGCCGCAGCCAGGACTAGGAGAGGAATGGGACTGCGGCGCATGGGATATTCTCCTTCGCGCTCAGTAGCGGATCCGGAAGCCGAAATAATATTGCGGCCCGCTCTCGCTCACCTCGGCGATCGAATCGTAGCCGCCCTTGTAGAACACGTCCTTGGTGTTGGTGACGTTGAGCGCCTGCAGCTTGAGCTGGATGTTCTTCGTCACGTCATACTGGACCGAGAGGTTCAGATAGCCCGCGTCCTGCACCCCGCGGTTCGTGCCGCCATTCGGCTTGTAATAGTGCGAGCGGTAGCGATACATCGCGCGCAGCGAGAAGCCCTTGCGCTCCCAATAGACCGTGCCGTTGGCAACGTACTTGGACAGGCCGATCAGGTTCTCCGGATCGAGATAGGCGCCCAGCGCCGACGTGTCCGGATACTGGAAATTGGCCCAGGCGATGTTGAGCGATCCGTTGACGCCGAAGCCGCTCAGAATGCCGGGCAGCCAGGAGAAATTGTGGCTGCCGGTGAACTCGACGCCGTAGAGGTGACGCAGGTCCGGATCATTGGCCGGGGCGATCAGGTTGACGTTGTAGCTCTGCTGGGTCGGTGCGCCGGCATCCACTTGGGTAGTGACGGTGATCGTCGTCGGGAGACCCGCCGAACGCGAGATCACCGAGCCGCGCAGCCATTTGTAATAGCCGGCGACCGAGAAGAGCGTGTCGCGGCTCGGATAGAATTCCAGGCTGACGTCCGCATTCCAGGCGCGCATCGGCTTGAGGTTCGGATTGCCGCTGGTCGGATTGAAGGTCACGCTGGAGGCGCCGCCGGTGCCCGAGGTCGGGTTCAGGTTGATGCCCGCGCCGAAGCTCTCGATCGGCGAACGCGACAGGGCGCGATAGCCGGCGGTGCGCAGCTTGATCTTGTCCGACAGGTCGAAGCTGAGGTTCAGGCTGGGCAGCCAGTAGGAATATTCGCCCTTGAGCGTATCGGTCTGGATCGTGCCGGTGGGATCGGCGGCAACCGTGTAGCTGTCCGCGCCGGTATCGATCGTCACCTTGAACGGCAGGCGATAGCCGACCGAGGTGATGTTGGTCTTCACATAGCGCAGGCCGATATTGCCGCTGACCGGCAGCGCACCGAGATCGCCGCGGAAGCTGGCCATCACATAGGCCGCCTTGATCCGCTCGCGGATGTCGAGGTCGCTCGGGTCGCGGCTCTCGGCCGGCAGCGGCAGCGCGTCCGATCCGGTAAAGGCCTTGTACAGGCACTGGTTGTCGAACGTCGCCCAGCTGGTGAGGTTCGTGCTGGTGCTCGGGAAATAGTCCTTGGTCGGGAAGCCGCGGCGGCAATTGGCGTTCGCGCCGTTGATGATCTGCGCGACGGTCTGGCCGCCATAGGGCAGGATCGTGTTCACATCGTTGTTGCGGTTGTTGTCGAGCGTGCGGTGGTGCTCGGAATAGCGCCCGCCCGCCTTGATCGCGGTGAGGAAGCTGCCCTCGGCAAACTTGTATTCGCCATCGAAGCGGCCCGCCCAGATATTGTCCTTGCGATCGGTGACGAAGCGGTTGCGCGCATAGACCGCGGTCGCGGTGTTGGCGCCGAAGCTCGCCGGATTGTTGACGTCGAAATTGAGGAAAGTGACGCGCGGCACGTCCGGGCTGTCGGTATAGTCGAGCTCATAGCCGACGCGCGTGGTCGAGCGCATGCGGGTGGCCTTCTGCGTCTCGGTGCGGTGCGAGTCCGAGAAGCTGCCATCGGCGGTGAGGATGAAGTTGCCCGGCTTCCAGGTGACGGTCGCGCCGCCGCCCTTGTATTCCTCGTTGCGATTGCGCAGCTCGAGCTGGTTCTCGATGTTCGAGTTGCCGCTGTACTTGATCAGCGCGCCCTTGGTGTAGCCGTTGGTGCCGTCGCCGATCAGGATCGGCTTGATGCCGCGCAGCGCCTCGGCGATCGACAGGATGTTGCGATCCTCGGTCGATTCCCGCTTCGACCACTGCCCGTCGAGCGCGATGTCGAGATTGGGCGCGGGGCGCCACTGGAGCGCGCCGATCACCGCGTTGCGCAACTCGCGCGTATTCTGCTGGCGGAAGTTGCGCGACTGGGTGGCGTAATAGGTGGTGCCGACCGTCTCGCCGATGCCGGCGCGCGGCGCAGTGCCCACCTGGCAGTTCGAGTTTGCGCCCGCCGCATTGAGCTGGGCAGTGGTGCCAGTGACGAGCGTGCCGTTGAGCGCCGAGGTGTTGCACGGCACGAAGTTCGAGTTGCCGTTGTAATAGTCTTCCGGCGCCGCGACGTCCTGGCGCTGATAGCCGATCGCGATACCGAATTCGCCGATACCCGTGCTGAACTGCTTCACCAGGCTGGCATTGGCGCGGTAGCCAAGGCCGTCGCGGCCGATGATGTCGTCATCCTTGGGCAGATAGGATCCGCGGATCTCGGCCTGGAAGCGCGACTTGCCATAATCGAGCGGGCGCATCGACTTGAGCTCGATCACGCCGCCGATGCCGCCTTCGAGGAAGTCGGCGCGCTGCGTCTTGTAGACGATGACGCCGTTGACCAGCTCGGATGGGAATTGCTGGAAGGCGACCGAACGGTCCGCGCCGGCAGTGGAGACTTCGCGGCCGTTGAAGGTCGAGAAGCTCAGCGTCGGGCCGAGGCCGCGCACCGACAGTTCGTTGGCATTGCCCTTGAAGCGATCGGCCGAGACGCCGGTGATACGCTCGAGCGTGTCGCCTACGCTATTGTCCGGCAGCGCGCCGATCTCGTCGTTGACGATGCCGTCGAGCACCACATCGGCGTTGCGCTTCACGTCGATCGAGCTGCGTTGCTCGGCGCGGGCACCGGTGACGACGATGGCCTGGCTTTCCTCCTGGGGAGCCGCCGCGGCGGGATCGGCCGTCGTGTCCTGCGCATAGGCGGGCACCACGGCACAGGCCGATGCCAACAGCGCCAGGCGCAGTGCATTACGTCCGAAAGCGGAAAAACGGATCCCAGGCATACCAACTCCCCTGCATATATTTTTATCGCGCCCGTTTTCGGGTCGGGCTTCTTGGTAAGGCCAATTTGTCACCGGTGTCAACCCAATTGGCCAGTTCGAGATCTCCAGCTACCGTCAGCGGTAGCTGAGCGACCACCGCAAGGTGAGCGGCCCGGACAGGCGACGGGCGCCAAGGCGACAGCGGACGAGCGAAGCGAAGGCGCCGGTCGGCGCGCGATACTCCTTGCCCTCCGCCGGGCCGACCGTGCAACCCTGATAGCCGGTGGCGGAGAAGCCGGTGACCTCCCCTGCCCCGAACGCCACCGCGCCGGGCCCGGCGCTGCGCGCTTCGCCGGAGAAGCTGGCGAATTCCAGCGTAACGTCGGACAGCTCGACCGGCCCGGCCGCGCGATAGGTGTCCGTGCGGGTGATCCGGCCGGGCGTGAATTCGTAGCGGGTGGTGACGGTGATGCGCTTGTCGGCGACCGGGGCATTCTCGCCCATCCGGTCCATCGCATCCTGCCGCCAGCTGACGATCGTCCGACTGCCCTGCCGCTTCCAGCTGATCCCGCGGAACCAGGCCAGCGGCATCAACACGCTGCCGTCCGCCAGCGCGAAGCGCGGGGTAAGCTGCGGCAAGCTGGCGTCCGCGGATCCCTGCAGCATCCCGCCCGAGAAAGGGATCGGGAAATAGGGATTGTGCATATGCTGGTCTTCGGCACCGTTGATGATCGGCAGGCCGATGACATGCCCCTTGTCGCGCAGCGTGAGCAGCGCGCGGTCATGGTCGCCACGCGCGAACCAGGTGAAGCGCGCCGCCGGCAAGGTCCGGAGCCAGGCCGCATAGTCGGGCGAGGGCGCTGCGCCCTTGTAACCCAGGCCGTTCCACAGCGCGTTGGTATAGATATATTGGCGGGCGAGGCTGAGATTCTCGCCCAGGATCCGGTGCTTGCCGCGATAGCCATCGGTGCGGCGGCCATCGTCCCACAGGTTCACCGATCCCGTTGCCGGGCTCAGCCAGAAATCGGCATAGCGTGCGGCGATCCGGCTGGAGAGCGCATAGGCCATGTCGCGCTCCTTGGGCGTCAGCACGCCGAGCCTTGCCGCGGCGGTGAGCACCTCGAGGAAGGCAGTCTCGCCATAGGTGCCGATGCTGCGGCCATATTCCCAGCCTTCGCCGGTCAGGGTCGCACGGTGGAGCATCAGCTCGGCAGACTTGCGCAACCAGGCCTTTACCTGCGGCGTCGGCGACATCCCGGTCTCGATGAAGCGCTGGGCGATCTCGCCGATCAGCAACACCGAATAGCGATCGAAACGGCCATGCCCGTCGGTCTCGTCGGCGAAGCCATATTGGCCCGAATAGCTGCGATAATGCTCGATCATCCGCTGGAGCAGCGCCGTGGACGCCGCTTCGTCCTCCCAGCCGAGCAGGTAGCGCAGACGCGCGACGCTGAAGGCGACGCCGTAGTAGTTGTTGGGCAGGTCGTGGAGCAGGTCGAGCGACTTCGCATCTACGAAGCGCCGCCAGTCGAGCTTCTCGCGAAGCCGCGCCATCGTTTCGGGGCGCACCGCCTGATCGAGCAGACCGGCCTGCTTCAGGGCGTGAAGGGCCGAGATGTAATAGTAGATGCCCCAGGTATCGTTGGGGTCGTCGAGCGTCAGGTCGGCGATCGCGCGGTAGCCGGCGAGATATTCGGCCAGCTTTGGGTCGGTGCGCGGCGTGTCGAGCAGCAGATAGCTGAGGCCAGAAGCGATCTTGCCGGGGAGGAACTTGTCGCCGCTGTCGAACACCGGCACGCCATCGAGCCGCATGGCCCGCTTCTCGCGCAGCAGCTGGTGGAGCAGCGCGGCCAGCTGGGGCATCAGCCGCTGCTCGATCGTCGCGTCCATGGGCGGCGCCACCGCATAGACGGGGCCATGGGGCGAAGGCGCTGCGGGCTGGGCGATCGCCGCGGGGACGGCGAGCAACGCGAGACAGGCGGCGCCCAGCGGCGCACGCGACAGGTTCTTCAATTGGCCTCTCCTTTTGGTAAGGCCAATTTCAATCTTCAGGTAATCGGTGTCAAGCCACTCGCTTGCGGGATCAGGCCGAGCCGATCTTCAGGCGGCGCGCCACGCTGTCGCGGCGCGTCTCGATCTCGTTGCGTGCGCGCTGCATCGCCTCGAGCTCGGTAGCCTCGAGCAGGTCGTCGACCACGCCGCGCAGGTGCCGGCGCATCGCGTTGCGCGCCGCATGCGGGTCATGCGCCTTGAGCGCATCGAGGATCGGGCGATGCTCCTCGACTCGCGGCGTGATGCCGCCGCGCTTGGCGCGGGCGAACATGTTGGCGGCCAGCGGCGAGTTGACGCGCAGGTCCCAGAGATAGTCGACGACGCTGCGGATCGCGGCGTTTCCGGTGGCATTGGCGATGGCGAGGTGGAAGCGGTGATCGGCGTCCATCACCGAGGGCTCGTTCGAGTCGTCGGCCGCCATTTCCTCGATCAATTCCTCGAGCTCGGCGAGCTGCTCGTCGGTGATCGACACCGCGGCCAGGGCAACCGCCTCGCCTTCGAACAGGATGCGCGCCTCGGTCAGGTCGAAGGCGCCGACGTCGAAATTGAGCGAATCCGCCCGCTCGCCACTGCCATGCTCGCGCTTGGTGACATAGAGGCCGGAGCCATGCCGCGCCTCGATCCAGCCCTTCATCTCGAGCGCGATCATCGCTTCGCGGATGGTCGGACGGCTGACCTTGTATTCCTCGGCAAGGTCGCGCTCGCCCGGCAGGCGCGAACCCGGCGACCAGCGCCCGGCCTCGATCGCTTCGGTGATCGAAGCGGCTACCCGCTGGTAAAGCTTGTTGCCTGTGATCTTCATGCCGTCCTCATCCTTACACAACCTCGTAGGTTGACACGATAGGTCATACAAGTGGATATTGGCCTGACCACTTGAGAGGGTTTAAACTTGCCACGTATCACTGCCGCCCGCGTTATCGTGACGCGCCCCGGCCGCAACTTTGTAACGCTGAAGATCGAGACGGACGAGGGCGTTTATGGCCTCGGCGACGCGACGCTCAACGGCCGCGAACTGGCGGTGGCCAGCTACCTCAACGATCACGTCATTCCCTGCCTGATCGGCCGCGATGCGCACAGCATCGAGGATATCTGGCAGTATCTCTACAAGGGCGCCTATTGGCGCCGCGGCCCGGTGACGATGAGCGCGATCGCCGCCGTCGACATGGCGCTGTGGGACATCAAGGGCAAGCTGGCCAACATGCCGGTCTACCAGCTGCTCGGCGGGGCCGCCCGCGAAGGCTGCATGGTCTATGGCCATGCCAATGGCTCTGACATCAGCGAGACGATCGAACGCGCCCACGAATATCTGGAGCAGGGCTACAAGGCCGTCCGCCTCCAGTCGGGCGTGCCGGGCATGGCCACGACCTATGGCGTGTCGGGCGAGCGCTTCTACTACGAGCCGGCCAAGGGATCGCTGCCCGAGGAATCGCAGTGGAGCACGTCGAAATACATGCGCTTCGTGCCGGAGCTGTTCGACAAGGCACGCGAGTCGCTGGGCTGGGACATCCACCTGCTGCATGACGTGCATCACCGGCTGACCCCGATCGAGGCAGGCAGGCTGGGCAAGGACCTGGAGCCGTACCGGCTGTTCTGGCTGGAAGACGCCACGCCGGCCGAGAACCAGGCCGCTTTCCGGCTTATCCGCCAGCACACCACAACCCCGCTGGCGGTGGGCGAGATCTTCAATTCGATCTGGGACTGCAAGCAGCTGATCGAGGAACAGCTGATCGACTATATCCGCGCGACCGTGGTGCATGCCGGCGGCATCACCCATCTGCGCCGGGTGGCCGCACTGGCCGACCTCTACCAGGTGCGCACCGGCTGCCACGGCGCGACCGACCTGTCGCCGGTATGCATGGCGGCGGCGCTGCACTTCGGCCTGTCGGTGCCGAATTTCGGCATCCAGGAATATATGCGCCACTCGGAGGAGACCGACGCGGTGTTCCCGCATGCCTACAGCCTCAACAACGGGCTGATGCACCCGGGCGACAAGCCGGGGCTGGGCGTGGACATCGACGAGGTCCTGGCCGCCAAATACGAGTACAAGCGCGCCTATCTGCCGGTGAACCGGCTCGAGGACGGGACGATGTTCAACTGGTGAGATTCACGCCGGCGCTTGCCTACAGCGCGGGCGCCGGCGACTCGCGAAAGTACACGAAGTACAGGCCAAGAGCGCGTTTTCGCTGCGGCAATTTTGACCCTTTTGACGGAAACGCGATTCATCCCGCAACATTGTTGCGCGCGCGTGATCCTATTTCATCCGACAGGGCAAAGAGCGGCGGGCAACGAGCCCGACCGCGCCAGCCAAGCAGGCGAAATCCTACATTGCAAGGGAGGGCTAGGCGCGTTCCCGCTTCATCCAGCGCGCCTCGCCCGGGAAGGGAATGCGCGGCATGAGCCCCCAGGACTTTCCGTCGATCGCAATCGGCTGCCCCGGCGCCTTGCGCGCCAACAGGCGGTCCAGGGCGGGCAGATCCTGCACCGGCAGATAGAGGCTGTACTGGCCATCCTTCCAGTGGACGGTCCGCGGATCATTCAGGCCGGGCCAGCGCCGCGGCCATGCAAGCGGGGCGCCTTCCGGCACCGGATTATAGAGGCCGAGCACGACTTCGATCCGCTCGGGCATCCACGCCGTGGCGCCCGGAGGATCGAAATGCGCCAGCCGATCATAGGCTGCGACGACCAACGGCGGCAGCTTCTCGCGCACCCGCGCGATCGACGGGTCGCCATAGACCGAGAGGACCTGCGGCGACTCCGCGCCATACAGATACAGCGTGACATTGCTGCCGTCAGTCCAGCTTTCCACCTCATAGTGGCGGGCCAGCCCGGCCTGCACGGGGAGGTTCAGGTCCCGAACCAGCGCATCACGCTCCAACGGTTCGAGCCGGACCGTCCGAAAACCCTCGCCATGCCGATAGATCGCCGTGCCATCGGCATAGAGCGCGAAATCCGGGGTTTCGAGGCCCATGCTGAGCGACCAGACCGGCAGCGAGATCAGCACGACCAGCGGCTCGGCCGCTGCCGCACCGGCAAAGGCGGGCAACGGCATACAGGCAGCGATTCCTGCCATCAGCAACGTGCGGCGTGCAATTTCCATCGGATCCCCCGGGCCTGACGACAGCCACACTGCCCGCGCGACGGCGCCGGGGAAAGACACCGAATGATCCGTTTGGGGGATGCGGAGCGCGCGAAGCTCCACATGGGAAGGCGCCTAGCAGGCCGGCCCCGATTTCAGCGCGCTGTCGCCCCATGCGACCCGGTGGACCACCAGGGTCGGTTCGCGCGCATCGCGCTTGATCTCGAAGCGCTGCGGCGCGTTCCAGGCCACGCTGTGCAGATCGGCATCGCCGCTGCCGTCGAACAGAAAGCCCGGCGTGACCTGTATCTCGGCGCCCGCCCGCACCACCCGGAAGTCATGCACGGCACCGGGGACGAGCAAACGCCCATCGCTGCCCGCGAGTCGCATGACCGGTCTGGTGCCAAGATAATAACAGCCATCCGCCAGCCTGGGCGCTGGCCCGCATGCGGCGAGAACAGCTGTGGCGAGAAGCGCGGCCCAGAGGGCGCGAAGGGTGCGCAGCTTCATGGCCGTACCTCGCCCGCTGCGCCGGCCAGTTCCCCGGCGAACGCCGGGGCCCAGGGTCAGAAGAATTCCAGCGGAGAAACCCTGGGCCCCGGCCTGCGCCGGGGAACGGAAGTGGGAAGGGCTCAGCCCTCCTCGACCGGAGCGCCGGGGCCGTTCTTAAGGATCGACTCGATCGCGTTCTTCGCGCTCGCCTTGGTCGTGTAGCCTTCGGTCCAGAAGATCACTTCGCTGTTGTACTTGAACTTGGCGACATACTCGCCAGCCTTGTTCTGCTCGATCACGAACTTGTGTGCCATTCGCTTTCTCCCGGACTCAAACCGCTAACCTAAGTTAGCCGCCGAAACGTGCAGGCGAATAGGTGGCCGGGTCAATAGCCGCCACCGCGGGATCGGGCGAGGTGCCGAGCAGCAGCGCCGCGGCGAGCTGCGCGGCGGCGGGCGCCGTCTGGATGCCGAAGCCGCCCTGCCCCGCGCACCAGAAGAAGCCCGGCGCGTCGCCCGCAAAGCCATAGACCGGCAGGCGATCGGGCGCGAAGCTGCGCAGGCCCGCCCATTTGTGCTCGAGCTTCTCGATCCGCCAGTCGACGACATGCTCGAACCGGTCGATCGCCAGCGCGACGTCCAGATCCTCGGGCTGGGCGTCGCAGGGTGGGGTCTCGATTTCGTCATGCGGGCTTAGCCAGAGCCGGCCGCCCGCCTCGGGCTTCCAGTAGAAGCTGCCGCCGATATGCGCGACCATCGGGCTGAGCGGCGCCGGCGCGGGATCGGTCTTCAACTGCATGATCGTGCGGCGATAGGGCGTGATGCCGAGCGGAGTGACACCGGCCATCTCGGCCACCGGATCGGCCCAGGCGCCGGCGGCATTGACCAGCATATCGGCTTCGAACGCGCCTGCGCGCGTCTCGAGCAGCCAGCGGCCGGCTTCGCGACGGGCGGAGAGCAGGCCGGCATCGGTATGGAGCGCCGCCCCTGCCCGCTTGGCCGTGGCGAGCATGTCGCCGTGGAGCGCGCCGACATCGATATATTCGCAGCTCGGCTCTAGCACCCCGAGCGTCCATTCGGGGCGCAGCCCCGGGATCAGCGCCTGGGGATCGACGGCGCGCAGCTCGACTCCGGTGCCCTCGAACTCGGCGAGGAACGCGTCGATCGCGCACGCCTCGTCGGCGCGGCCGATATGGACCGAGCCCATCGGCTCGAGATAGCCGCCGTCACGCAAGGGCCCACCCGAGGCGGTGGTCAGCGGCTGGATCGCCGGACCACCATAGCTTTCGGACCAGAAGGCCGCCGAGCGGCCGGTCGAGTGATAGCCGGCACGGTCCTCCGCCTCGAGCAGCAGCACGCGCGCATGCGGCGCGATCTCGGCCGCGAGGCTGGCCCCGGCGATGCCGGCGCCGATGATCGCAACGTCATAGGCCATCAGCGACGCTGGGCGCGGGCGGCGAGGAAGAGGTCGATCTCGCCGATCGCGCGATTGCGGACCTTGTCGCCCTCGCGCAGGATCTCGTGCGCGCTTTCCTTGCCGAAACTGACGATGCGGGCATCGGGCAGCCTGGGAACGATCCTGAGCGCGGCCTTTGCGTCGACCAGCCCATCGGCCTTGGCGACCAGCGCCAGCACGGGGACCGGCATCTTCCTGAGCTTCGGATTGCCGGCAAGCTCGCGCATCGACTTGAACGCCTGGATCAGCCAGCGCCAGCTCGGCGGGCCGGTGACGATCTCGGGATTGTGCTGCTGCCAGAAGATCTCGTCCGAATAGCGATCGCGATCATGGGTGAGCAGGTTGGCCCGGGTTTCGGTGGTATAGGGTTTTTCGTTGCTCTTCCAGGCCGGGCGGGTGGGATCGCCGACTCCGCCCAGGATGCGCGCGGCACGCTCGGCAAAGGGGCCCAGCGCGCTCTTCACGCCGAGCATCGGCGCGACGATCACCGCCGCATCGGGGCGGATCGCGCCTTCGACCAGCCCGCGCAGGATCAGATGGCCGCCCATCGAATGGCCCATCACGACATGCGGTCCCGGAGTCGCGGCTTCCCATTCGGCATAGAAGGCGCGCAGATCGGCGATGAAGCTGTCGAAGCTGTCGATGTCGCCGCAATTGGCGCGCGAGGTGAGCCGGCCCGAGCCGCCCTGGCCGCGCCAGTCGAACGAGGTGATCGTCCAGCCCTGTTCGTGCCAGTGGTGGAACGCCTCCAGATACTTCTCGAAGATGTCGCCGCGGCCGCCCTGGAACAGGATCGAGCCGCGCGGCGTGGCGGTGTCGGCGGGCCAGGCAAAGGCGCGCAGGTGCCAGCCATCGGGCGCGGTCCAGTGGTGGACCTTGGCCCCGGCGGGGAGGGTACGGCGAATATCCGGATTTTCACGCATATCGCTTGGTTACGTTTTGATAAGCCGTCCCGTCTAGGACTTTGCTCCTATGGGGGAGTGGTTCGTCACCTTGCTGCTTGTTGCGCTCGCGCTGCTGCTCGTCTCGGCGGGCATCCAGGACGCGCGCACCCGTGAGATCGCCAACTGGAAGAATGCGGCCATCGCGCTGATGGCGCCGCTCTGGTGGTGGGCGAACGGGCTGGCCCTGTGGCCGGACATGGCATTGCAGCTGGGCATCGCCACGCTGGTCTTCGGCTTCTTCCTGGGCGCCTTCGCGCTGGGGCAGATGGGCGGCGGCGACGTGAAGATGATCGGCGCGCTCGCACTATGGCTGCCGATGCAGCCGCTGGTGTGGATGCTGGTGCTGATGTCGCTGATCGGCGGCGGGCTCACCCTGGTGATGGTGATCGAGAAGAAACTGCGGCCGGCCCGGGGGGGACCTGTGGAAATTCCTTATGGCGTGGCCATCGCAATCGCAGCGCTGCTCGTTCTTCGCGAACCGATTTTTAACCAGTTCGGGTGAATACTTAACGCTGGCGCAACCACAACGCCGACGTTTTTTTGAGAAGGCTTGGGAATAGCGAAATGGATGCACGCAAGCTGATCCTGCTCGTCGGTGCGCTGGTCGTGGCCGCAATCACCGCATTCATGGCGCGCAGCCTGATGAGCGGCGCACCCGCGCCCCAGGCCGGGGCCGTGCCTGCCGCGGTGCAGCCGCAGAACACCACCGAGGTGCTCGTCGCCAAGCGCGAGCTGCCCGTGGGCACCATCCTCGACGCCCAGTCGCTCGAATTCCGCCCCTGGCCCAAGGAGCTGGTCGAGGGCGCCTATTACGTGAAGAGCGAATCGGATCCGGCCAAGCTGGTCGGCACCGTGGTTCGCTTCCCGATTCCCGCCGGTCAGCCGGTGACCCAGGGCGCGCTGGTGAAGCCCGGCGACCGCGGCTTCCTCGCCGCCGCGCTCGGCGCCGGCATGCGCGCGGTCACCGTGCCCGTCTCGACCCAGAGCGCCGTTGCCGGCTTCGTCTTCCCGGGCGACCGGATCGACCTGGTGCTGACCCAGTCGGTGTCGGGCGGTGGCGATGGCCCGCCGCTCAAGGCTTCGGAGACGATCCTGCGCAACCTGCGCGTGCTCGCCACCGACCAGAAGACCGACAAGCAGACCGACGACAAGGGCAACACCATCGTCAACACCTTCTCGACCGTGACGGTCGAGGCGACTCCGAAGATCGCCGAGAAGATCGCGGTCGCGCAGACCATCGGCACGCTCTCGCTGTCGCTGCGCTCGATCGCCGACAACCAGGGCGAGCTCGAGGAAGCGATCGCCGCCGGCGACGTCGAAGTGCCGACCGATCCGAAGAAGGAAAAGGAAATGATCGCCAAGGTGGCGACGCGTCCCCAGGAGGGCGCGACCACCTTCGCGACCGGCGCCGACGTGTCGCGCTTCCAGCGCAGCACCGTTCCGGCCAAGCCGCGCGACGCCGCCCCGATGGGCGGGGCGCCTGCCGGCGTGGCGCCGGGCCAAGGCTATCCGGGTGCGGTCGCTCCGCGCGGCCCGGTCGTCACCATCGTTCGCGGCAATGCCGAGACCGCCGTTGCTCTGGGGGGCAAGAACTAAGATGACCAGCAAGCTTCTTCTGAAGCGCTCGCTTGCCGCGATCGTGTCGACCGCGATGGTCGGCGCGCCGGCGACCGGCTTCGCCCAATCGGCAAAGGCCAAGCGCCCGCACCAGACCCGCCCGAGCCAGTCGCGCGCCAATGTCGGCGTCGCCAGCCTGCCGGCCGGCACCCAGCGCCCGACCAGCGAGATCCTGCTGTCGATCGGCGAGGGCCAGCTGATCACGCTGCCGGGCAATGTGGCGAATGTCTGGACGTCGAACCCCGGCGTGGCGGACGTCTATGTCAACAATCCGCGCCAGATCCACCTGTTCGGCAAGGACTTCGGTGAAGCGACCGTGTTCGCCACCAGCGCCTCGGGCGCGGTGGTGTTCTCGACCACCGTCCGCGTCGCGCAGAACCTCACTTCGATCGACCGGATGATCAAGGTCGCGATGCCGGATGCCGACATCCAGGTGACCACGGTCGGCCAGATCGCGGTGCTGAACGGCACGGTGAAGTCCCCGCAGGACAGCGAGCAGGCCCAGCGCCTGGTCACCAGCCTGCTCAACCCGGGCGTCAACGGCAGCGATCCGAACGCCCAGGTGAAGATCGCGGTGATCAACCGGCTGAAGACCGCCACGCCGCTGCAGGTGCAGCTGCAGGTGAAGTTCGCCGAGGTGAGCCGCAGCTTCGTCAAGAATATCGGCGTGAACTTCACGACCAAGGACTCGACCGGCGGCTTCCAGTTCGGCCTGGCCCAGGGCCGCAGCCCGGGTTCGTTCACCGCCGCCGACCTGGCCAAATATCCGGTCGCGACGATGACGCAGAACGGCGTCAGCATCACCGGCGCCTATGATCCCTCGACCGGCCAGTTCCTCAACCCGCGCGCGAGCGGCCTGGCCGACATCACCCGCGGCTCGGACAACGCCACCATGGGCCTGGCCGGCAAGCTGTTCGGCCTGGACGTGCTCTCGGCGATCGATATCGGCGAGACGATCGGCCAGGTGACCACGCTGGCCAATCCGAACCTGACCGCGCGATCGGGCGAGACCGCCAACTTCCTGGCCGGCGGCGAGATTCCGATCCCCGTGGCGCAGGGCCTGGGCACCACCACCGTCGAGTACAAGCAGTACGGCATCAGCCTGGCGTTCACGCCGACGGTGCTGAGCGACGGCCGCATCTCGCTTCGGGTCCGCCCCGAAGTGTCGCAGCTGACTTCGGCCGGCGCGGTGCAGCTCAACGGCGTCACCATCCCCGCGCTCAGCACGCGCCGCAGCGAGACCACGGTCGAGCTCGGTTCGGGCGAAAGCATGGTGATCGGCGGCCTGCTGCAGAACAGCCACAACAACACCGTCACCAAGACGCCCGGCCTGGGCGACGTGCCGGTGCTCGGCGCGCTGTTCCGCTCCAACGGCTTCCAGCGCAACGAGACCGAGCTGGTGATCGTGATCACCCCGTATCTGGTGAAGCCGGTCAACGCGAACCAGATCGTGCTGCCGACCGACGGCTATCGCGCGCCGAACGACCTGGAGCGCGTGCTCCTGGGTTCGCTCTCGGGCAAGGACAAGACCAACGATCGTCCGAAGCCGAGCATGGCGCCGGCCGACGGCCAGCCCGCGGTGGGCGCCTTTTCGCCCGCACCGACCAACCAGCCCGTCGCGCCCGTCCAGGTCGCGCCGGCTCCCACCAACAACCGCAAGCAGAAGAAGGGTGGCTCCGCGGCCCCCGGCTTCGGCTTCTGATCCCGATGCGACTGACGAGGAGATCGCCCGTGCTTCCGCGCTTCACTCCCCTGCTCGTCCCGGCGCTGCTGCTCGCAGGCTGCGGCACCTATAATGGCGGCGTCGAATCGGTGCATCAGCCGGTCGTTCAGCGTAACGACTATGTGCTCGACCTGCAGACCACCGGCTATGGCCTTGCCGCCGGCGAGAGCCAGCGCCTGGCCGGCTGGATGTCGGCGATGAACCTGCGCTACGGCGACCGCGTGGCGATCGACGACGGCGCCGCCGGCACCACCGGCCGCCAGGAAATCGCCGCCGAGGCGGGCCGCTACGGCCTGATCCTCGCCGATCGCGCCCCGGTGACCGCCGGCCAGATCGCGCCGGGCACGATCCGCGTGGTCGTCACCCGGATGACCGCTGCGGTGCCGGGCTGCCCCGACAATTCGCGTCCCGCCGAATACACGTTCGAGGCGAGCACCAGCTCCAACTATGGCTGCTCCACCAATGCCAACCTCGCCGCGATGATCGCCGATCCGGCCGATCTCGTCCGCGGCGCGCCCGGCTCGCCCACCGGCGACCCGGCGACCAGCGCCAAGGCGATCGGTGCCTTCCGTACGGCAGCGCCCTCGGGCGCCGGCGGCGCCACGCTGAACTCTGGTGGGAGCACGCCGAAGTGAACGCGCCCTTCAATCCCGCCCGCACCGGGCATCGCGATCCGTTCGTTGCCTTCGTCTGCGACGAGGCGACGGCGGAGATCCTGCGTCCGATCGCCGTCGAGCTCGGCTGGTCGCCGGAAAAGGTCAACAAGGGCGGCCTGCGCAACGCGGTCCAGACCCTGTCGGTCTCGGCCAGCCCGAACATCCTGTTCGTCGACCTGTCCGAGAGCGGCGATCCGCTGAACGACATCAACGCGCTCGCCGAAGTCTGCGAACCGGGCACGGTCGTGATCGCATCGGGCCAGGTCAATGACGTGCGCCTGTATCGCGACCTCGTCGCCAGCGGCATCCACGACTATCTGCTCAAGCCGCTGAACCCGGATGCGCTGCGCGATGCCTTCGCCCAGGCGCAGACCGCGCTCAACGCGCCAAAGGCCGCCGAGACCGGCGCCGAGCGCGCGCACTGCGCGGTCGCGGTGATCGGTACCCGCGGCGGTGCCGGCGCTTCGACGATCGCGACTTCGCTCGCCTGGCTGATGGGCGAGAAGCAGGGCCGCACCACGGCGCTGCTCGACCTGGATGTGCATTTCGGCACCGGCGCGCTCGCGCTCGACCTGGAGCCCGGCCGCGGCCTGACCGACGCGATCGAGAATCCGAGCCGCATCGACGGCCTGTTCATCGAGCGCGCGATGGTGCGCGCGTCGGACCGGCTCGCGGTGCTCAGCGCCGAGGCGCCGATCCACTCGCCGATCATGACCGACGGCGCGGCCTTCTATCAGCTGCAGGAAGAGATCCGCACCGCCTTCGAGTGCACCGTGGTCGACCTGCCGCGCTCGATGCTGGTCAACCATCCGCACCTGATCACCGATGTGCAGGTGGCCGTGCTGGTGACCGAGCTGACGCTCGCCGCCGCGCGTGACGCGATCCGCATCCTCAGCTGGTTCAAGTCGAACGCGCCGCAGACCCAGGTCATCGTGGTCGCGAACAAAATCCAGCAGGCGGGCGTTCTGGAGATCAGCCGCAAGGACTTCGAAGGCTCGATCGAGCGCAAGATCGACTTCCTGCTGCCGTTCGACGCCAAGCTGGCATCGCAATCGGCCAAGCTGGGCAAGCCGCTTGCCGAGGTGGGCCGGAGCAACAAGGGCGTGGCACCGCTGGGTGACCTTGCCCAGCGCATCGTCGGCATCGCCGATTCGGGCACCGATGACGGCGGCGCCAAGGCGAAGGCCAAGGGCGGAAAGCCGGCCAAGGGCGGCGGTTCGCTGCTCGAGAAGTTCAAGGTGAAGATGCCGGTCAAGGCAAGGAAGTAACCTTTGCGCAGCCAGGCTGCGCGGGGATCACACAGGCGGAGTTAGCGCGGCGTGGACATGCTGCCGGTATTGATGCTCGCTGGAGGCACCTTCCTGGTGCTCGTGCTGATGGTGTTCGCCTTTTCGGGCCCATCCGCCGAGCGTGCAGGCGCGCGCCGCGTGAAGACGATGCGCGAGCGCCACGTGGTGAGCGCCGTCGGCGCCAACGCGATGGAAGCGCAGATGCGCCGGGTGGCCGCCGCCCGCGCGACCAAGATGGACGCGACCGCCGCCCGCTTCCTGCCCAATCCGGCCCTGCTCCAGAAGCGCCTGAACATGACGGGCAAGCCATGGACGCTTGGCCAGTATATGATGGTCAGCGCCGGCCTCACGCTGGTGCCCACCGGCCTGATCCTGCTCCAGGGCCTGCCGATCCTGCTGGCGCTGGGCGTCGGCCTATTCCTGGGCGTCGGCCTGCCGCACTTCGTGGTCGGCTTCTTCATCAAGCGCCGCGTCGCCAAGTTCACCTCCAAGTTTCCCGACGCGATCGAGCTGCTCGTGCGCGGCCTGCGCTCGGGCCTGCCGATCACCGAGACGATGGGTGTGGTCGGGCAGGAAGTCGAAGGCCCGGTGGGCGAGGAATTCCGCGCGGTCAGCGACAAGATGAAGATCGGCAAGTCGCTCGACACCGCGCTTCAGGAAACCGCGGACCGGCTCGGCACGCCCGAATTCCAGTTCTTCACCATCACCATCCAGATCCAGCGCGAGACCGGCGGCAACCTGGCCGAGACGCTGGCCAACCTGGCCGACGTGCTGCGCAAGCGCGCCCAGATGAAGCTGAAGATCAAGGCGATGTCCTCGGAATCCAAGGCGTCGGCACTGATCGTGGGCGCCCTGCCCTTCATCGTGTTCACGCTCGTGTGGTTCATCAACAACAACTACATGGCCAATTTCTTCAAGGACGAGCGGCTGATGATGATCGGCGGCGGCGGCCTGATCTGGATGGGGCTCGGTGCCTTCATCATGGCCAAGATGGTCAACTTCGAGATCTGATGCGATGAACGGCGCACCTCCTTCCGGCCCCACGATCATGGGCATCGACATCATCTGGGTGGCATCGATCCTGTCGGCCGTCGCCGCCTTCGCGGTGCTGCTGGCGATCTACGCCGCCACCACGGTGCGCGACCCGATGGCGAAGCGCGTCAAGTCGCTCAACGAACGCCGCGAGCAGCTCAAGGCGGGCATCACCGCCTCCACCTCGAAGCGCCGCGCCAAGCTGGTCCAGAAGAGCGAGACCACCGACCGGATCCGCTCGCTGCTCTCCTCGATGAAGGTGCTGCAGGACAGCCAGGTCAAGCAGGCGCAGACCAAGCTGCTCCAGGCCGGCATCCGCCGCAAGGAATTCGCGGTCGCGGTGATCTTCGGCCGCCTGGTCCTGCCGATCGTGATCGGCGGGCCGATGCTCTATTTCGTCTACGGCACCGAGATGTTCTCGGACTGGAGCCCGATGAAGGCCTATGGTCTGGTCGCCGGCAGCTTCATTCTCGCCTACAAGTTCCCCGACATCTACCTGAAGAACAAGATCACCAAGCGCAGTGCCGCGATCCGCAAGGGCCTGCCCGACGCGCTCGACCTGCTGGTGATCTGTGCCGAAGCGGGACTCACCGTCGATGCCGCCTTCGCGCGCGTCTCCAAGGAACTGGGCAAGGCCTATCCCGAGCTGGGCGAGGAATTCCAGCTGACCGCGATCGAGCTGGGCTTCCTCACCGATCGCCGTCAGGCCTTCGAGAATCTCGCCGAGCGCATCGACCTCGATTCGATCCGCGGCGTGGTCACCACGATGATTCAGACCGAGAAATACGGCACCCCGCTCGCCTCGGCGCTGCGTGTGCTCTCGGCCGAATTCCGCAACGAGCGCATGATGCGCGCCGAGGAAAAGGCCGCCCGCCTGCCCGCGATCATGACCGTGCCGCTGATCCTGTTCATCCTGCCGGTGCTGTTCATCGTGATCCTTGGCCCGGCGGCCTGCTCGATCAACGACGCGCTGATCTCCAAGGGTCCTTAACCAATTTCGGTAGCGCGACCTGCCCGGGCGAGATAGCCTCCCGCCCGACTAAGGGGAGGTCGACTCGATGCATGATTTGCCGTTCCAGACGATCACGCAGCTCGCCGGGCTGGGTCTGACGCTGATCGCCGGCTGGTTCCTGGGGCTCGCCAGCCACAGCGGCAGCCGCAAGTGGCGCCAGCGCCTCGAGGAAGAAGAGATCGACAACGCGGGCTATCGCGACCGCGCCGAGAGCGACCTGCGCGACTCCGCCCGCCGCATCCGCGACCTGGAAGCCGAGAATGCGAAGCTGCGCGCAGCTGCACCGGCACCGGTGGCCGAGCCCGTCGCCGCCGCTGCGCCCGAACCCGCACCCCAGCCCGAAGGCCATTCGACCGCAACCGTGGCTGCAGCCGCGGTCGCCGGGGCCGTTGCGGGCGCCGCGGTCACCCATGCGGTGGAATCGCACGACGCTGCCGCACCAGCCGAAGCGGCTCCCGCCGAGCCGCCCCGCGCTCCGGAACCCGCCGCGCACGCCGAACCCGTGCATGTCGAGGAAGCGCCGGCTGCCGTTGCCCCCGCCGAGCCGGTGGCGCATGACGAGCCCCCGCATGCGGAGCCGGCAGCAGCCGAGCCCGCACACCCAGAGCACGCCCACTAGGATCGCCCGATAATGCCGCTTCCGTTCGAAACCGCGACGCAGTTTGCGGCGCTGGGACTGACTCTGGTCGCCGGCTGGTTCCTGGGGCTGGCCAGCCGTTCGGGCGGGGCGAAGTGGCGCGAGCGCTATCAGGACGAGGAACTCGAGCACGCGCGCACCCGCGACGAGGCCGAGGAACGCATCCGCGCGCTCCAGGCCGAAGTGAAGGCGCTGCGTGGCCAGGTCCCTGCCCCCCCGGTTGCGGCCGACGACAAGCCGGGTGCTGCCTGGCGTGGCTGGTTCGGCTGGGGCCGCGACAATCTGGTGCGGATCAAGGGCATCGACGACGCCCAGGCGAAGCGGCTCAACGAGCTGGGCATCAAGACCTATCGCGAGATCGAGAAGATGGCGCCCGCCGACGAGGCGGCGCTGGAGCAGCGGCTTGAGCTGCCCGCCGGCACGATCGCCGAACAGGGCTGGCGCGAACAGGCCGCGCTGCTCGCCGCCGGCAACGAGCACGCGCATGCGGAGAAATTCGGCTGATCGCCGCGACTTTATTCGCCAAACATAGGTACTGAACGGTTTTTTTACGATGCCGATCCGCCCGGCATCGGCTATAGGCGTGTGCGGGATCGCTCTTTCGTCGCCGGCATCGATCGCCCGAATCGGACCGGCTTGGCGCGCACCAGCCCAGTGCCTCTGTCTTTCGGAGAAGAGCCGTGAAGTTGCAGCACGTCCTCGTAGCGATTCCCCTTCTTGGCGTGGCGGCGCCGGCCCTGGGCCAGGTTACCGTCCGCCCGCAACTCCAGGTAACCGCCCAGGACCTTCGCCAGGTCTCGCCCCTCGAACTGCGCCAACGCTTTCCGGCGCAGGACCAGCCGGTCAGCCGCCCCTACAAGCTGCGCCCCGCAAGCTCGGGCAGCTGGCTCCCCAAGGGCGGCATCAAGATCAACCAGGAAGCACTCGCCGTCGCGCAGATCGCCCAGAAGGTGAAGACCCAGTTCGCCGGCAAGGCGGTCGGCTGGTCGGTGACGGTGATGGGGGCCGCCCCCCCGCCCCCCCCCCCCCCCCCCCGCGGGGGGCGCCGCCCCCCCCCCCCCCCCCCCCCCCGCACCTGCATGTGGATCAAGCCAAGTCTTGCATCGATCCATCGCGGCTTTGGTTTGGACGCGAAGGGGATCACCCAATAGCTAACGATCGAACCCGACCCCCGTCGATGCGACGGGCGGCGATTAGGAGAAGATCGTGACGACCTGGAGCCCGGTTGAAATGGCGCGCAGCCTTGGCGGCGGCCTGTTGTCCTTTCCGGTCACGCATTTCGATGCCGATGGCGCCTTCGTCGAGGATGCGTATCGCGCGCATTGCGCCTGGATGCTCGAGCATGAGCTGACCGGCCTGTTCGCCGCCGGCGGCACCGGCGAGTTCTTCTCGCTGACCCCGGCCGAAGTCATCACCGTCGTGGCGGCTGCCGTGGCCGAGGCCAATGGCAAGCTGCCGGTGATCTCGGGCTGCGGCTATGGCACCGCCATCGCCACCGAGATCGCGCAGGGCGCGGAAAAGGCCGGCGCCGACGGCCTGTTGCTGCTGCCGCCCTATCTGGTCGGCTCGAGCCAGGAAGGCCTGGCCGCGCATGTCGAGAAGGTGTGCCGCTCCACCGGGCTCGGCGTGATCGTCTACAATCGCGACAATGCGGTGGTGAACGACGAGACGCTGGCCCGCCTGTGCGAGCGCAATCCCAACCTGGTCGGCTTCAAGGACGGCGTGGGCGACATCGAGCTGATGACCCGCATCTTCGCGCGGATGGGCGACCGGCTCACCTATATCGGCGGGCTGCCTACGGCCGAGACCTTCGCCACGCCGTACCTCACCATGGGCGTCACCACCTATTCCTCGGCGATCTTCAACTTCATGCCGGAATGGGCGCTCGACTTCTATCGCGCCGTCCGCGCCGGCAACCAGGCCGAGGTGATGGCCCAGCTCAAGGCGTTCGTGCTGCCCTATATCGCGCTGCGTAACCGTGGACGCGGCTATGCGGTGTCGATCGTCAAGGCGGGCATGCGCGTCGTCGGGCGCGATGCGGGCCCGGTGCGCACCCCGCTGACCGACCTCACCGCCGCCGAGCATGACGAGCTGCGCGCGCTGGTCGAGGGTGTCTCCGCCAAGTCGGTCGCGCACGCCGCGTGACAGGGAGAAGCCAACTGCGATAGGCTGGGTCCATGTTCGAGCTAAGCCAGCTCCGCTGCTTCGTCGCCGCGGCCGAGGAACTCCATTTCGGCCGCGCGGCGCAGCGGTTGAACATGACCCAGTCGCCGCTCAGCCGGCAGATCCAGCTGCTCGAGCGCATCCTCGGCGTCACCCTGCTCGAGCGGACCAGCCGCCAGGTGAGCCTGACCCCGGCGGGGCAGGTGTTCCTGATCGAGGCGCGGCGCATCGTCCGGCTTGCCGAAAGCGCTTCGCTCTCCGCCCGGCGCGTGGCGCAGGGCGATGCCGGCAAGGTGGCGATCGGCTTCACCGCCGTCTCGGGCTATGGCCTTGTGCCGCACATCGTCGCCAATGCCCGGGCGAGCCTGCCCAATATCGATCTCGACCTGCACGAGATGGTCAGCGGCGACCAGGTCGACGCGCTGCTTACCGGGCTGATCGACATCGGCTTTGTCCGCCCGCCGATCGACCGGCACGAGTTCGAGACGCTGTGCGTGCTGCACGAGCCGCTGGTGGTGGCGCTGCCGCCGGGCGATCCGCGCCAGTCGCGGCCGAGCTTCGAGCTGTCCGACTTCGATGACGAGCCGCTGATCATGTATGCCCGCCAGGGCGCGGGCTATTTCCACAACATGCTGGTGCGGCTGTTCGACGATGCCGGCGTCTCGCCGCTCTATGTGCAGCACGTCACCCAGATCCATTCGATGCTCGGGCTGGTCCATGCCGGGCTGGCGGCGGCCTTGGTGCCGCAATCGGCATCGGGGCTGCACCTGATGGATGTCCAGTTCCGCGCGCTGCGCACCGATCCGGAGAACCCGGTCGAGCTCCACATGGCCTGGCGCCGCGACAACGCCAATCCCGCGCTCGAGCCGATGCGCCGGCTCTGCGCCCAGACGGCGGGCGCGTGATAGACCGGCGCGGCGTGGTGCTGGGCGGTGCGTTGCTGCTGCCCGCCGGCGCGGCGCTGGGCAGAGCCAAGGGCGATCCGGTTGCCACTACCCGCTATGGCCGGGTCCGGGGGCTGAGCGAGCGAGGCGTGCTGGTGTTCAAGGGCGTCCGCTACGGCGCCGATACCAGCACCCGCCGCTTCCGGCGGGCTCTGCCTCCGGTGGCGTGGAAGGGCGTGGCCGATGCCACGCGCTACGGCCCGGCCGCGCCGCAGACCAGGGCGGAAGAGCCAACCAGTGAGGACTGCCTGTTCCTCAATATCTGGACGCCCGCGCTCGGTGCCGGGAAGCGCCCGGTTATGGTCTACCTCCATGGCGGCGCGCATGCGCACGGATCGGGATCGGACCCGCTCTATGATGGCAGCCATCTCGTCCGCCGCGGCGATGTGGTTGTGGTCACGCTCAACCACCGGCTGGCGGCATTGGGCTATGCCTATCTCGCCCAGCTCGGCGGACCGGCGGAATCGGGCAATGTCGGCAATCTCGACATCGTGCTCGCGCTGCAATGGGTGCGCGACAATATCGCGGGCTTCGGCGGCGATCCGTCGCGCGTCATGATCTTCGGCCAGTCGGGCGGGGGCGCCAAGGTGGTGACGCTGATGGCGATGCCCGAGGCGCGGCCGCTCTTCCACCGCGCCGCGACGATGAGCGGCCAGCACGTCACCGCCGCCGGCCCGATGCACGCGACCGCGCGGGCCAGGGCCTGGATGGCGAAGGCCGGTGCTCCCGACGTCGGTGCGCTGGCGACGCTGCCGGTCGAAAAGCTGGTCGGGGCGATGGGCATGACCGATCCGCTGGAGGGGAAGGGCGAGATCAGCTTCACCTCCACGCTCGATCACGGCGTGCTGCCGCGCCATCCCTTCGTGCCCGATGCCCCGCGCGAGGCGGCGCATATTCCGCTGATCGTCGGTAACACGCATGACGAGACCGGCTTCTGGCTGGGCGAAGTGCTGAAGCGTGGCGATACCAGCTGGGATAATCTGACCGAGCGCGTCGCGGCGCAGATCACCAAGGACGTCGCGCCCGATTGGGTGGTGCAGCGTTACCGCGAGATCTACCCGGAGAAGACGCCCGGCCAGATCCTGCTGGCGGCAAGCACGGCGGGGCGTTCCTGGCCCGGCCATCTGATCCAGGCCGAGGAGCGCGCGAAGATCGGCGCGCCGACCTGGATGTACCAGCTCGACTTCCCGTCGCCCGAGGCGGGCGGGGTGCTCGGCGCCTTCCATACGCTCGATATCCCGCTGGTGTTCGACAATACCGGCGCCAGGGGCGCGCGCACCGGCGACGGGCCCGAGGCGCGGCGGCTGGCGGGGCGGATGGCGGACGTCTTCATCGCCTTTGCCCGCACCGGCGATCCGAACTGTGCTGGCATCCCGGCCTGGCCGCAATTCGAGCTGGAAAAGCGGCCGACGATGGTTTTCGATGTGGATACGCGCGTGGTGGACGATCCGCGTCGCGAGGAGCGGCTGCTCTGGTCGGTCGCGCCTTATATCAAGCCGGGCGGTTAGGCTGGCTGTTCCCCGGCGAAAACCGGGGTCCGGGGTTTCTCCATCGTCTCGCTTGTGGCCCTGGGCCCCGGCTTTCGCCGGGGAACCGGAAGTGTGTATGGATACCCTTCCGAAGGAGATCGCCATGGCCAGGCTCGTCTATGCCCTGAACCAGTCGCTCGACGGCTATGTCGATCACATGGCGTTCGCGCCCGACGAGATCGTCTTCCGGCACTTCATCGAGGATGTGCGGAGCCTGACCGGCAGCATCTATGGCCGCCGCATGTATGAAATCATGCGCTACTGGGACGACGAGCATCCCGAATGGGACGCGGCCCGGCGCGACTATGCCGAGGCGTGGCGGGCGATGCCGAAATGGGTGGCGTCGCGCTCGCTGGAATCGGTCGGGCCCAATGCCATGCTGCTTGGAGATGACCTTGCGGCGGCGGTGCGGGAATTGAAGGCGGGGCGGGACGGGGTGATCGAAGTCTCGGGCACGATCCTGGCGCAGAGCCTGACCGAGCTGGGGCTGATCGACGAGTATCGCATCTATCTGCACCCGGTCGTGCTGGGCGGCGGCAAGCCCTATTTCGCGGGGCCACGGCCGAGGCTGCGGCTGGTGGCGGACGAGCGGATCGGTCCGGATGTGATCCGGCTGACCTATGTGCTGGCGTAGCTGGGGCCGTCATTCCACTTTCGGTTCCCCGGGGGGGGGGGGGGGGGGGGGGGGGGGGGGGGGGGGGGGGGGGGGGGGGCGGGCGCGGGGGGGGGGGGGGGGGGGGGG